>NZ_JAKRNA010000025.1:0-31826 GCF_022347435.1 Corynebacterium sp. ACRPE
GCCCAGCCCTCTACGACAACGCTATCGACACCGACTACACCCACTCAATCGGCATTCAAAAAGGCCAAATCTAACCCCCGCGACACGCCGAGCCAGACACACATTTTGACCCTTAACCCCCGCAAATCCACACGAAATGTCCCTTAAGCCACATTCTGTCGTTTAAGCCTGAGAATGAGCGCGGAAATGAAAAATGTCCGGCCCCTCCAAAGAGGAAGCCGGACTTTATGCTGTGGAGCATAGGAGAATCGAACTCCTGACCTTCTGCTTGCAAAGCAGATGCTCTACCAATTGAGCTAATGCCCCATTGTTCCGTGGTGGGCCTAGCTGGAATCGAACCAGCGACCTCATCGTTATCAGCGATGCGCTCTAACCGACTGAGCTATAGGCCCTTGTGCGGAACGAGGATTAACTCTACATACTATCCCCGGATTTACACAAATCGCCTGCTCAACAGATATTTCCGGCCGGTAAGAAGAAGGGGAAAGATTCGCACAAAAGAAAGAAAAATACCGGCACCCGAAGGTACCGGCATCTTCCAACACAAGAGAGGTGCTAGCGGTTGTCTAAGTCGACTCGCAGGCCGCCAAAGACGTCCACGATGGCGTTATAAATAACCGCCATCAGGGGCGCCAGCAATGTAAGGAGAACGGCGAAAATAACGCCGATGAGCGCGGAGGCGGAGATGATGACGCCGAAGGTGACCTCGAATCCGCCGCCGACGCCGCCGACGAGGCTATTGAGCGATTCCCAAATGCCCACCTGGTTCAGGCCGATGTAGAGCAGGCATACGGCCAGCATCCAGGCGATGAGTCCGACGAGTGACAAGGCCAGACCCACGCGGAACGCGGAGGTGGGCGAGATTCGCGTAATCGTTACGTCTCGTCGTGCCATTAATTACTCCTCATCCTTGGAAGCATCGCCAGCCTTGTGCTCCTGCTGGACCTCATCCACGGTCTTTTCGCCCTTGGCTACAGCCTGAGCGTCTTCCTCACCATCTTCTTCGACGTTGCGGTCGATGGCAAGCAGTTCGACATCGTCAGCCAAGTTCACCAAGCGCACGCCCATGGTCGCACGGGAGGACGGACGAATCTGGTCCACCTCGGTGCGGATGACGCCGCCGGCGGAGGTGATGGCGAAGATCTCGTCATCCTCATCGACGGAGATGGCACCGATGAGCTTGCCGCGCTTCAGGGTGTACTTGAAGGTCATAACGCCCAAGCCACCGCGGCCCTGCGGGGTGTATTCCTCGATGGCGGTGCGCTTGCCATAGCCGCCAGAGGTGGCGACCAAAAGGAACTCGCCATCGTGGACCACGGACATGGATAGCAGCTGATCATCGCCGCGGAAGCGCATGCCCTTCACACCGGCGGTAGCGCGGCCCATGGGGCGCAGCTGGTCGTCGTCGGCAGTAAAGCGGATAGCTTGGCCCTGCTCGGAGGTAAGCAGGATGTCATCGCCCTCGGAGACGAGCTGTGCGCCGATGAGCGCATCGCCCTCGTTGAGGTTGATGGCGATAAGGCCAGCGGAACGCGCGGACTCGTAATCGGTCAGGCGGGACTTCTTCACGCGGCCCTGCTGGGTGGCGAGGACCAAGTAAGGAGCGTCCTCGTAGGACTGAATCTGGATGACCTGTGCGATCTTTTCTTCCGGCTGGAATTCCAACAGGTTAGCCACGTGCTGGCCGCGTGCGGCGCGACCACCCTCGGGCAGCTCATAGGCCTTAAGACGGTAGACGCGGCCGAAGTTGGTAAAGAACAAGATCCAGTCGTGCGTGGAGCAGACGAAGAAGTTCTTCACAATATCGTCCTGCTTGAGCTCAGCGCCGCGCACGCCCTTGCCGCCACGCTTCTGTGCCTTATAGGAATCCACCTTGGTGCGCTTAGCGTAGCCAGTAGAGGTAATGGTGACCACGACGTTCTCGCGGGCAATGAGATCCTCATCGGTGACATCGCCGGTTGCCGGGATGATTTCGGTGCGGCGTTCATCGCCATACTTATCGACGATCTCTGCCAGCTCATCGTGGACAATCTGGCGCTGACGCTCCTCGCGGGCGAGGATGTCCTTCAGATCAGCGATCTCGCGCTCGATCTCGGCCAACTCGTCGATAATCTTCTGGCGCTCCAGAGCAGCCAGCTTGCGCAGCTGCATGGCCAGGATGGCATCGGCCTGGATATCGTCGACGTCGAGAAGCTCCTTCAAGCCTTCGCGCGCCTCGTCCACGGTGGGAGAACGGCGGATAAGGGCGATGACCTCATCGAGCATGTCCAGGGCCTTGACCAAGCCGCGCAAGATGTGGGCGCGCTTCTCGGCCTCGTTCAAGCGGTACTGGGTACGGCGAACGATGACCTCGATCTGGTGCTCCACGTAGTAGCGCAGCATCTGATCCAGGCGGAGGGTGCGCGGCACGCCGTCAACAATGGAGAGCATGTTGGCACCGAAGGAGGTCTGCAGCTGGGAGTGCTTGTAGAGGTTATTGAGCACCACACGCGCCACAGCGTCGCGCTTAAGGGTGACCACGATGCGCATGCCCACGCGGTCGGAGGACTCATCCTCAATCTTGGAAATGCCCGCAATCTTGCCGCTGGCCACGGACTCCGCGATATTGGAGATGAGGTTATCCGGGTTGACCTGGAACGGCAGCTCGGTGATCACGATGGTTTGGCGGGATCCAGACTCCTCGATGGAGGTCACACCGCGCATGCGGATGGAGCCACGGCCGGTGGAGTAGGCATCCTTGATGCCTTGGTCGCCTACGATGAGGCCGGCTGTGGGGAAATCCGGGCCCTTGACGCGCTCCATGCAGGCGGCCAGAGCCTCCTCCTCCGACGCCTCCGGGTGGTCCAGCAGCCAGTAGATGGCCTCCGCCAGCTCGTTGAGGTTGTGCGGCGGGATGTTGGTGGCCATACCGACCGCGATACCGTTCGAGCCGTTCATCAGCAGGTTCGGCACACGCGACGGCAGGACCGTCGGCTCCTGGGTCTTCGAGTCGAAGTTGGGGGCGAAGTCCACGGAGTTCTCGCGGATGTCGCGCACCATCTCCATGGCCAGCGGGGTGAGCTTGCACTCCGTGTAACGCATCGCGGCCGGGCCGTCATTACCCGGCGAGCCGAAGTTGCCCTGGCCGTCCACCAACGGGTAGCGCATCGCCCACGGCTGCGCCATGCGCACGAGGGTGTCGTAGATGGCTCTGTCGCCGTGCGGGTGGTAGTTACTCATGGTCTCGCCCACGGCCTTCACGCTCTTCACGTACGAGCGCTCCGGGCGGAAGCCGGCGTCATACATGGCGTAAATGACGCGGCGGTGCACCGGCTTCATGCCGTCGCGCACCTCCGGCAGGGCACGGCCGACGATGACGGACATGGCATAGTCGATATAACTCGACTCCATCTCCTCATTAATGTCAATGGGAAATATGCGATCAAAAAGATCGTCGTTATTGTCACTCATAACGCCAAATTCTACCCTCTAGCGCCTTTCAGGGCTCGAATTGCCGCACGGGTGGTATCACCGTGGTATCACTGAAGTATGGCAATGACATTGCGGCTCACAGACGAGCAGGATCACGCCCTTACCTTGTTGGCTTCCGCGCAGGGCACCTCCAAGCACGAGGCGGTGGTGCGCGCCGTTGTTTCAGCGGCAGCCCGCACGCTTGCCGACGCCCACGTGCAATCCACCGCCCGCGCCCTCCTCCCCGGCCGCGCTGAGCTGGAGGCGGAAATCCGCCGTGCCCGGCCCGCACAGTCCTAGGCGAGCATGACTACTGAACAGCTCTACCTCTTGGCCCGCGAGTTTTGCGCTCGCTTTAACGTCCGCATCACCAACTTCGCCGCCCTAGCGGCCGCGGCAGCTGCCAGCACCGCCAAGGTGGAGGGAATAGCCATTCATGACAACCACCGCGATGCTGCCCGCGCCATGGCAGAGGTATTAGCCCGCGTGCCGGCGCTGAGCGGGTATAACGCAGAGTTCGCAAAGTTCAGCGCGCGCGTCTACCTTAGTGTTAAAGAAGTTACCTAAGTTACTGGGGATAGTGACCCAAGAAAGGAACTACCACCATGTCCCACTTCAAAAAGATCGCCGCCTCGAGCCTGACCGCCGTGGCGCTAGCTGCCACCGCCGTCACTGCTCCTACCGCCACCGCCGCTGATGCCGATTCCTGGCAGGACAACGTAAATCCGGCCTTTCAGCCAGGCGAGGCCGGTAGTTCCTCTACCGGTTCTTCCCAGCTGGATCTCACCCTGATCATCACCGCAGCGGCCGCTGGCGTCGCCGCGCTGGCCAGCGCCGTGGCGCTGTACTCCCCTAACGTGGATCTGGAGAAGGCTGCACGCGATGCCGGCCTGGGCCAGATTGCTGATCAGATTGCTGCCATTCAGGCCAACCTCCCTGGCCTGCCGGGCCAGCCCGCCTAACTCGCGTAAGGTGGTGCAGCATGGCACATCTTTCTGAACTTATGTCAGGTCCGCAGCGCACTGCGGTGATTAACGATTGCGGCGAGCTGGTTGAGGGGGTCGTCGCCAAGCAATCGGGCATTACCGGCATGGCGCTCAAGGGCGCCGTCGCCGCCGCGAAGAAGGTAGACCCCGCCATCATCACCAAGGCCCTAGGCCGCGTGCTACCGGATATCCTCGACGCTTTAGATCCGCACTGGCAAGAGTTTGCACGCAGCTCCGAGCAGGATTTCGGTTCCTTCCTCGAGCCCCGCAGCACCCAGGTGAGCGATTCCATCATGTCGGTGGCCGATAAGCACGCCGAGCAGATTAACTCCCCCGCGCTGTCTAAGCCTTATAACTCCTTGCGCGGTAAGGCCTCGAAGTTCCTCACCCCTGCGGTACCGGATTTCGGCCGCGTGCTGCAAAAACACATGTAGTTTCCGCGCGGTTGAACCTAGAACAAACCGCAGAGTATAAGTGTGGAAGTGACTACTTCCGCAGCTAACCAGACCGAGTACCCCGCCGGCCAAGATCCCGCCCGCTGGCGGGTCCTTATCGTTTTGCTTACGGCGCTCTTCATGTCTCTGCTGAGCGTGTCCATCGTGAACGTAGCCCTGCCCTCTATTCAATCGGGCCTGGGAGCCTCTGAGTCCGATGTGCAATGGGTGCTCTCCGGCTATGCGCTCACCTTTGGCGTCATCCTTGTGGCGGCCGGCCGCGCTGGAGATCTCGTCGGCCGCGGCGGAATCTTTTTGGCGGGCATTGCTATCTATTCCCTCAGCGCCGCCGTCGCCGGCTTTGCCCCCAACGCGGAGGCACTCAACGCCGCCCGTTTTATCCAAGGCCTAGGCGCTGGGCTGCTCAATCCGCAGGGCGTGGGAATGATCCAGCAGTACTTCCGCGGTCCGGAACGCGCCCGCGCCTTCGGCTACTTTGGCTCCACGGTGGGCATCGCTGTGGCTATCGGACCGGTACTGGGCGGCCTTCTCATTCGCCTCGGCGGCGCGGACCTAGGTTGGCGGCTGACCATGCTGGTCAATTTCCCCGTCGGCCTTATTGCCATCATCTTAGGATTGCTGTGGTTTCCGCGGCCGCTGTTTTCCCGCGTGCGCGATGAAAATGGCAATAAACTGGGCATCTTCAAGGCCCTTGCCACCCTGGATCCCATCGGTGCGGTGATTCTCGGTGCTGCAGTGTGGGCCATCCTCTTCCCCTTCATGGAATCCTCCGCTTCCCCGGCCGTGTGGTGGCTCCTACTGTTGGGCGCCGTCCTCCTTGTGGGATGGGTGCTGTGGGAGCGACACCACAAGGCCACCGGCCATCCGCCGATGGTGGATCTCACTATCTTCGCCACCCCGAGTTTTCGCAATGGCACCATCATCGCCACCTTGTGGTTTATGGGTATTACCAGCATTTGGGTGCTCGTGGCACTCTACTTCCAAAGCGGACTCGGACACTCCGCCCTAGCTGCCGGATCCGTAGGCATTCCGGCTGCCTTATTGAGCTCCATATCTGCCACACTGGCCGGCCGATCCGTATCCGTCCACGGCCGCAAGGTGGTGGTGTTGGGCATGCTCGTGACCATCTCCGGCCTCATTGCCACCATTGCGCTTATCTGGGCCACCGAGCAGTGGGGAGCCAGCGAATGGTGGATGGTCCTTTCGTTGGCCCTTGTTGGCGGCGGCCAAGGCTCGGTCATCTCCCCCAACCAAACGCTCACCTTGGCGCATGTTCCACAGGCCTACGCCGGATCGTCCGGCGCCGTCCTCCAGACCGGCCAGCGCATCGGTACGGCCATTGGGCTTGCCATTATTACGGCCATCGTTTTTGCCACCTTGCACGGCACAAGCGCGGACTGGCCGCTGTCCATCATTGCCGGCTTCGGCGTCATCCTCGCCATGTGCCTTGCTTCCCTAGGATTCGCCGTAGCGGATCAGCGCAGCTCCCAGGCTTAGGCCCGGTGCTTTCCGACGCCACAATTAAAGCCCACCGCGGTAAACTCCACGGTGGGCTTCATACTGCGCTCTAGATATCCAGGAAGCGGACGTCCTTCGCGCGGCGGGTAATGAAGGAGCGGCGAGCCGAGACATCATCACCCATGAGGATGGAGAAGAGCTCATCGGCGCGCTGCGCGTCTTCCAGATCCACACGGCGCAGGATGCGGGTGCTCGGGTCAAGCGTGGTCTCCCACAGCTCGGCGGCGTTCATCTCGCCCAGACCCTTGTAGCGCTGGATGCCGTCATCCTTGTTGATCTTGCGGTTTTGCTCCAGACCCTCGGCCAGCAGCTTATCGCGCTCGGCGTCGGAAAAAGCATAGCCCGGAGTACCCTTAGACCACTTGAGCTTGTACAGCGGCGGGTTAGCCAGGAACACGTGGCCATCCTCAACCAACTGCGGCATGAAACGGAAGAGCAAGGTCAGAAGCAGCGTAGCAATGTGCTGACCGTCAACGTCGGCATCGGCCATGAGCACGATCTTGTCGTAGCGCAGCTTCTTGATATCGAATTCCTCGTGGATGCCGGTTCCCAGCGCGGTAATAATCGCCTGGACCTCGGCATTCTTGAGGACCTTATCCATGCGGGCCTTCTCCACGTTCAGGATCTTGCCGCGCAGCGGCAGGATGGCCTGGAACATAGAATCGCGGCCGCCCTTAGCGGAGCCACCTGCGGAGTCACCCTCCACGATGTAGAGCTCGGAAATCTTCGGATCCTTCGAGCGGCAGTCTGCAAGCTTGCCTGGCAGGCCGCCGAGGTCGGTGGCGGACTTGCGGCGCACCATCTCGCGAGCCTTGCGGGCAGCCATGCGAGCATGCGCGGAGGACACGGCCTTATTGATGATGGCCTTAGCCTCAGCCGGGTTGGCATCGAACCAGTCATTGACGTGCTCGTTGACCGCGCGCTGGACAAAGCCCTTGATCTCGGAATTGCCCAGCTTGGTCTTGGTCTGGCCCTCGAACTGCGGATCGCCCACCTTGACGGAAATAACGGCCGCCAAGCCTTCGCGGCAGTCATCGCCGGAGAGGTTGCCGTCCTTTTCCTTGAGGAGCTTATGCTCCTTGGCGTAGCGGTTCATCAGGGAGGTCAGGGCCGCACGGAAGCCCTCTTCGTGCGTGCCGCCCTCGTGGGTGTTGATGGTATTAGCAAAGGTGTGAACGGACTGCTTATAGCCCTGATTCCACTGCAGCGCTACCTCGACCTCGTGATCCTCGCCCTTCGCATCGAAGGAAACGATGGTCGGGTGGATCGCGGTCTTGGACTTATTGAGGTACTTGACGTAGTCGGTCAAGCCATCCGGGTAGTGGAAGGTTACCTTCTTGCGGCGCTTCTTATCCGCCGCAGCGTCCTTCGCCTCGCCGGATTCTTCATTAAAGGTATCGCCGGCGTCCGGGGCATCATCAAAGGAGGTTTCATCCGCGCTGGTCTCGCCGGATTCTGCATCGGCGATTTCCTCCAGCTCGATCTGCTCTTCGGTGACGCGCTCGTCAATGAGCTCAATGCTCAGGCCCTTGTTCAGGAAGGCCATTTCCTGCAGGCGGCGGGCGATGGTGTCGTAATCGTACTCGGTGGTTTCGAAAACTTCCGGGTCCGCCCAGAAACGAATCTTGGTGCCCGTGCCGCGGGCATTGCCACCCTCAACGAGCTCGTCTGGGATGGCGTTCTGGAAGTTTTGGTACCAGTGCTTGCCGTCACGCTTAATCTCCGCCTCCACGCGGGTAGAAAGCGCGTTCACCACGGAAATACCGACGCCGTGCAGGCCGCCAGAAACGGCGTAGGAGTCGGAGTCGAACTTACCGCCGGCGTGCAGCTGGGTCATGACCACCTGGACGGTAGGTGCACCAGAGGCGTGCATTTCTACCGGAATGCCACGGCCATTATCGATGACCTCGACGCCGCCATCCTCCAGCAGCTTGACGGTAACCTTATCGGCGTAGCCGGCCATGGCCTCATCGACGGAGTTATCAACGATCTCCCAAATGAGGTGGTGCAGGCCGCGCGAACCGGTCGAACCAATGTACATGCCGGGGCGCTTACGGACGGCCTCGAGGCCCTCCAGGATCGTAATTGACCCGGCATCATATGCGTGTTCTTCAGCCACGGATTCGTGCTCTCCTTTTGGCTATAGCTAATTCTAAGACCTTGACTATTCTACACGGATACCCCCTACTGAAAGACACCCCACACCCGTGAGAGATAGGAATCTGGCGCGCTCTGAGGTTCTTTACATTGTGCAGGTCTGAGTAAACCTCAGCCTATTAGCCGTAGGTATCTTGTGATCCTTGCGGTTTGACCCACTGCCGCCCCTCATAATTGCGCCTTTGCTTCGGCCCGTGAATCCGCAGTTCCACAATGACATCGGGGCCCAGGCGGTCAGAGATTTTCCGCAGGATTTGCCGCTGCAGGTAGCGCAGCTCCGTTGCCCACGTGGAGTTATCGCAGGATACGTAGACAATCTTGTCCTTAATCCGCTGCGGCTGCGTATGCGCGGCGATGCGCTCGCCCACCAGATGCTCCCAATTGCCCATCACCCAGCCATTGGCCAGGTCATGCTCCCACCCACGGTTGACTACCTCGCGGTTAATTTGGGATCCCAGGCTCGGCACGGTCAAGGTGCGCCGCTTCTTCCTGCCATCCGGGCCAGTGGGTATGCCCCGTTGATAGCCCATATACCCCTGCTTTTGCGCCTTCTCCAGCGAAGGCACCGGCATCTTCGGCACCGGACGGGTCAGCTTCGGCGGGTTTTTGGAGGTGGACCGAACCAGCTTGAAGTACTGGGTGACGGGATCGATGCGCTGCTTGCCGACGCCCCCTTGATCCTCACTCATTCCCTTCACCTTCCTCGGCGCTGAGCTTGGAGATGCGACCGGTCTCGGTATCTTCTACGCTCACGCGGTAGCGCACGATGGGTTCCAAATTTCCGGGCAAATCCTCGTCCACGGCCGCGGTGATGAGCACCTGTTCGGCCTCGGCGGCCAAGTGGACTAGCTGCTTGCGGCGCTTAGCGTCGAGCTCGGCAAAGACATCGTCCAAGATAAGCACCGGATCCGATCCTCCCTCCTGGCGCAGGAGGTTGAATTCCGCCAGGCGCAGCGCGATGGCATAGGACCACGTCTCACCGTGGCTGGCAAAGCCCTTGGCCGGCTGATCGCCCAGGTTGAGCACCAGATCATCGCGGTGAGGGCCCACCAGGGAAATGCCGCGTTCGATCTCGCGCTGCCGGGCGGCGGCCAACTCGGTGAGCAGCACGGCCTCTAGTACCTCGCGATCGGAGGTATCGATCGTGGACTTATATTCCACGTGCGCCGGCCGCGATTCTGGCGCCAGGCCGGAATAGGCGGCGGGGATGTGGTCCAACAGGGCGTCGACAAGCGCAAGGCGTGCGGCGATCACCTGGGCGCCGAGCCGGGCAAGCTGCGCATCCCAGGTATCCAAGGTGGCCAATGCGGCGGCGCCATCGCTATCGGAATAGCCGCGGCGCAGGCTGCCGGAGGCCGATTTCAGCAAGGCATTGCGCTGCTTGAGCACCTTGTCGTAGTCGGCCTTCACACCCGCTAGCCGCGGAGTCCGCGAGGCAATGATGCTATCGAGGTAGGCGCGGCGCCCGGCCGGCTCCCCGCGCACCAGGGCCAAGTCCTCCGGGGAAAAGAGCACAGTTTTTACCACGCCCAGCAACTCACGAGGGCTGCGCAGGCGGGTGCGATTAATCTGTGCTTGATTGGCCGCGTGGGGCTTAATCAGCAAATGGGTAGTAAGCTCGCGGCCTTGGTTCACCGCGGTAATGGATACCCGCGCGCTGTCCGCGCCCTGACGCACCAGCGGTGCATCGTGGGAAACGCGGTGGGAAGAAAGGTGGGCGGTATAGCCAATGGCCTCGACGATATTGGTCTTGCCAAAGCCATTGCGCCCGACAAAAAGGGTGATCCCCGGCCCTAGCTGCACATTAAGTTCGGGCCACGAGCGAAAATCCCGAACATCGAGATCCCTGACGTACATTAGCCCGGCAGGCGAACCGGCATGAGCAAGTAGGTGAAGTTGGTCTCCGGCGTGGGGAAGTTGCCATCTTCATCGGCCTCAGGCAGCTCTTCCGGTTCTGGGATCATGATGGCTGGGCGGGAAGGCTCGGTAAAGCCGAAGACCACGCGGTCGGTATTGATAACGCCCAAGCCATCCTTGAGGTAGCCCGGATTGAAGGCGATGAGGAATTCATCGCGGCCATGGAATGCGCACGGCAGGGTCTCGGTCGCGTTACCAGCATCCGCACCGGCGGAAAGGGTCACCTGGCCATCGGCGAATTCCATCCGAATTTGCGCGTTGCGATCCGTCAGCAAAGACACGCGGCGGATTGCTTCCTGCAGCGGGGCGACCTCAATGGAGGCAATATTGGTGTGGTTCTTCGGCAGCAGTGGCTGCACATTAGGGAAGTCCGCATCCAGCATGCGCGTGGTGGTCTCGCGATTATCCGCGTGCAGGCCAAAGAGGCCATCAGCACCAATATTGTCATCGGTGCCCACGGCGATCTCCACTGGGATATTCAGGTGCGGATCCAAGGAACGACCGGTTTCCTGCAGGGTCTTCGCAGGCACCAAGAGTTTCGCTTCTACATCCGGCGACTTCGGCTCCCATTCCAAGGTGCGCATGGCCAGGCGGAAGCGGTCCGTTGCCGTCATCTCAATGTCCTTGCCACGGATATCCATGTGCACACCGGTGAGCATGGGCAGGGTGTCATCCTTGCCGGCCGCGGCGGCGACCTGGTGGATGGCCTCGACGAATAGCTGCGGCTGGATGGTGCCGGTAACCTCCGGCAGGACCGGAAGCTGCGGGTAATCATCCAGAGGGATCAGTGGCAGCTCAAAGCGGGAAGAACCACAGGTAACCAGTGCCTTGGAATCTACCTGGGAGATCTCTACTTCCTTGTTGGGAAGGGAAGCGACGATGTCAGAGAGGAGCTTGCCGGCTACTGCGATCTGTCCGGGTTCATCCACCATGCCGGCGATGCGGACGCGGGTGGATACCTCGTAATCGAAGCCAGTGAACTCAAGACCATTGTCATCCGCGGTGATGAGCATCGCGCGGAGCACAGGCTGGGTGACCTTGGACGGCAGGCTACGAGCAACCCACGCTACGGCGTTGGCAAGGTCATCTTTGGCCACGCGAAATGACACGGCTTCATCCATGGTGCGAAGAGCTCCTCTGGGGCAAGTAGGAAATTTGTTACTTACAAAAGACTGGCTTCCAACTTACCGCATCGGGCGGGGTGCGCCACAACGTGTAATTCCATCTCTGCCCGTTCGATCCGCGCCTGGCCGGAGGCAGGCCGGGCCGAATTCCACACACCCTCTTTCTTCTATACAGATCAGAGAAATAATTTAGTAGTAGTAATAAGCGCTGTGGGATCTGTGGGTAACCAGGTAAATGACAAGTTCAGGACACAGATCCGGGGTGTGCCAATTCTTGTGATCTTGCTGTGATCAATCGGGGCGAATTGTGGACAACTAACGGGATCACCGTTTTATCCACAGGTTTTGTCATTTGATCACCGATCTACACACAGCGCTGATCACAGGGCAGTTCTCCCAGCATAGAGCCTGTGGAATTTAAAACTGTGAGTAAGATCTATGAATTACAAAGATGGAATTACACAAGTGTGAATAACGTTGTGGATAACTCTTTTCCCAGTTAAGAGACTACCTTCTGCGGGTCTTGCGGCTTCTTTGTGGAATTACACGAAGGTATAGGCGGCTGTGTGGACGGTTTGGACCAGGTTTCGGCGTCTCAATCAAGAATTTCTGATCTGGTAGTTCTGGTCTCACCTTTAAGTAGTGCGAGCAGAATCCGCGAAGTGTCAAGGGAAAGCAAAAGCGCCCTCCTTTATATAAGGAAGGCGCTGCAGTAGTGGCGGAGAGATTTAGGCGCGACCGCGATTCTTGATGCGCTGGGTAAGCGCCTGGATCTCGTCGTAGGTATTGCGCTTTTCAGTCATCTCTTTGCGGATCTTTCGATCCGCGTAAATGACGGTGGTGTGGTCCTTGCCGCCGAACTGTTCACCGATCTTGGGAAGGGATAGCTCGGTAAGTTCGCGGCACAGATACATAGCCAACTGGCGTGCATGCGCCACCGCACGCTTTTTGCCAGCGCCGCGCAGAGTTTCTACATCAATATCGAAGAATTCTGCCGTGACCTCCATGATCGAGGTAGCGGTGATTTGCCTATCGGCGGAATCTGGGGCCAAATCGCGCAACGCGATTTCCGCCATCTCCACGTTGATCGGCTCATTCACCAAGGAGGAATAGGCCGAAACGCGGATCAGTGCGCCCTCGAGCTCACGAATAGAAGACTCAAAACGAGAGGCAATGAGCTCAAGCACGGAGCGATCCACCTCGGTGCCGTCATTGGCTGCCTTCTTCATCAAAATCGCGATACGCGTTTCTAGATCTGGCGGCTGAATATCGGTGATAAGACCGCCTTCAAAGCGGGTGCGGAGGCGATCTTCCAGCGTGGTTAGCTGCTTCGGTGGGCGGTCCGAAGACAAAATGATTTGTTTATTGGCTTGGTGCAGCGCATTGAAAGTATGGAAGAACTCTTCCTGGGTGGATTCTTTGCCTTCCAAGAACTGGATGTCATCGACCATCAAAATGTCGAGATTGCGGTAGCGCCGCTTGAAGGATTCCTGACGGTCATCGCGCAGGGAATTAATGTAGTCATTCGTGAATTCTTCCGAAGACACATACTTCACGCGCAGACCCGGATGCAGTACCTGGGCGTAATTGCCGGCGGCATGCAAAAGGTGCGTTTTGCCCAGACCAGAGCCACCCCAGATAAATAGTGGGTTGTACGCACGTGCGGGGTTCTCGGCCACAGCTACGGCGGCACCATTGGCAAAACGATTCGAAGAACCGATCACGAAGCTATCGAAGGTGTGCTTCGGATTGAGGGAAGTCTCACGGTTGGGATCGTGCGCCGGGGCCTCGCGCGGGATGCGGGCGGAATTGGTGTCAGAACCGGAGAAATTTCCCGCAGATTCTGCCTGCTGTTGGTTATAGTGCTGAGCCAGCTCATCCAGGCTTGCAGGGGCGTGACTCGACTGCCAATTGTTCTGGGAAGGGGCCTGCTGTGCAGCGGCATCCGTTTGCTGCGGGCGCGGAATGTAGTTCTGGGTGGATTCCGTGTTCTGTGGCGGTTGCGATTGAGGGGGCTGCTGTTGTTGAGGGGGAGTTGGTTGTTGTGCAGGGTCCGCGGCCGGCGGCTGTGGCTCTTGCGGGGTGGCAAGGGTAACCGCAAAGGAACACGGCCGGCCTAGGTGGCGGGTTAGTGCCTTGGCAATGTGCTCGCCCAACTCATTTTCGACCACATTTTTGGCATCCAAGTTCTCGGCGGCAACGAGGGTGTAGCCCTCAACCATCATGATGGGGCGAACCAGTTGGAGGTAAAGGCGCTGTGAGTGCGAAAAACTGGGGACCTCGGAATTGGGTTGCTCGGATTGTGCGAGCAGGTCATCAACGACCGCGCGCCAAACGGCATGCAGGTTCGCTTGTGGGTCAGTCACAACAGGCTACCTTTGTGGAATTTAGTCGGGGACGGGTGGACATTGAATAACAATTTTCACTGCGGATTCCACTGTGGTTTTCACATCGGTTTTTATCGAGTCACCTCGATCTCCACAGAGTTATCCACAGGTGTGGATGAAATAGTTATTCACAGCTTAGTTCATGACTGTGGATAACTCTTCATTGGTCATTTTATGGCCTTACGCTGCAGAAACTGCAAAAGTCTCAAGTGTTGATTTAGAGTTATCCACATGACCGGTTGGGCTGTGGAATTTGATTCTTCTGTTGTACCGCCGAAACGGCGGGTGTGTCTAGCGAGAAAAATTCACCACCCGGGAGCAGGTCGGGGTGGGCCTTGCGGTGTGGTGGATTAGGTGCAGCAAGAGCGCAGAATCTGGCCCTCTAGCTGCAGGAAAAAACATTTATGTAATTTCGGGTGTACCCGGGTGTCGATTTGTTTCCAGCGGCAGAAATCACGTAATCTGGCATGGTCTATTGCAACAAAGAGTTGCGCGTGAAAGTGACAGCGTCACCTCGCACTGGCTGGGCCCGTCGGCTAGCCGTGCACCGGAGAGACTGTGATGCGTCAGGTTCATGGAATCTATTCATCAGTGGGCGTGCCGCTGCATCGCGGTGGTGTGCCTACGCACAACTTCAAGGAGAATTAACGTGGCAAAGGGTAAGCGCACGTTCCAGCCGAACAACCGTCGTCGTGCTCGCAAGCACGGCTTCCGCACCCGCATGAGCACCCGTGCAGGTCGCGCCATTGTTGCAGCTCGTCGCAAGAAGGGCCGCGCAAAGCTGACTGCATAAGTTATGCTTCCAGCCCAGCACAAGCTCACGTCGCCGACGCAATTTCGGCGCACGATGAAGGGTAGTCGCCGGGCGGGCACTCGTACGGTCGTCGTGCATGCGCGCGACAACGCAGGTACGGACAAGGCAGTCGATATCGCCGCCACTGGGCCGCGATTTGGGCTGATTGTTTCTAAAGCCGTCGGGAATGCAGTGGTTCGCCACCGCACCTCCCGGCGGCTTCGCCATGTGTGCATGACATTCATTCCCAAGCTGCCTGCCAGCGTGGATGTTGTCATCCGTGCCTTGCCCGCCAGCGCCACTGCTAGCAGTGAGCAATTAGAAAAAGATCTTGCCAAAGCACTGCGCAAGCAATGGGATATCTAAACTCCCGCGGGGAGGAAATTCCCCCAGCCAGAGGATTGGCCAAACCAATGGTCAAAGTGGTTCGTTTCTACCAAAAACATGTCTCTGGCCTTAAGATGGTATCGACCTGTCGGTTCGAGCCGACATGCAGTGCTTATGCCCTAGAGGCGCTTTCTCAACACGGCGCAATCAAGGGTACGGCGATGGCAATAGCCAGGGTCTGCAAATGCGGCCCCTGGCATCCGGGCGGATTCGATCCGGTCCCGGGTACCAACAACAATTGAGGATTAAACACTCGTGCTTAATTTCATTTACTGGCCAATTTCGGCCGTTTTGTGGTTCTGGCACTGGCTGCTGTCCCTCGTAATGGACCCTGCCTGGGGCATTACCTGGATTCTGGCCATTGTGCTGCTGACCTGGACGCTTAAGGCACTAATGGTCAAGCCGACCATTAGCCAGATTCGTTCCTCGCGTAAGATGCAGGAAATCCAGCCTAAGGTGCAGGAAATCCGCGCGAAGTACGGTAATGACCAAACCAAGGCCGCGCAGGAAATGCAGAAGGTCTACAAGGAGTCCGGCGTTCGTCCGATGGCCGGCTGCCTGCCGGTCTTCGTGCAGATTCCAATGTTCGTTGGTTTGTTCCACGTGCTGCGCTCCTTCGACCGAACCGTGGCGGTAGCCGGTGGCTTTGGACATCCCAGTGGTGACCCAATGTCCATTGAGGAAAATGCTAATACCGCGAACTACATCTTTAAGCCGGAACTGGTCCAGCAGTTCTTGGATGCCAAGATTTTCGATGTTCCGCTGGTGACCAACCTGCGCTTGAACTCGCCGATTGTAGAGGGCGTGACCACCAGCCAGGCAGCCGTCATTATCGTTCCGATGATCGTCATCATTGCGGTCATGACGCACTTCAACGCCCGCATGAGCCTGAACCGCCAGGAAAAGCGCCGTGCCGCTGGTAAGACCCAAGCACCGCAGGGGCAGAATGCGGAAATGATGCAGCAGCAAATGGCTATGATGTCCAAGATGATGCTGTGGGTCATGCCGGCCATGCTGATTTTCTCCGGCTTCATCTGGCCGATTGGTTTGCTGTTCTACATGATGGCCAATACGGTCTGGACCTTCTTCCAAACCCGCATCGTCTATGCCAAGATGGACCGCGAGGAAGAAGAAGAGGAAGCCGCTAAGGTTGAGGCCAAGCGCACTTCCGCGCCTAAGCCGGGTGCCCGCAAGAAGGACAACCGCACCAAGAAACAGCGCAAAAACAAATAAACACGGAGGAGAACCCCATCGTGTCCGAGATGGACCCGTCAGTAGTATTCGGCTCCCGCTTGCCCCTCGCGCAGGCTTACCATGATTCGCTCGCTACAGACGGGTCCACTCGTGGTTTTATAGGCCCCCGTGAGGTGCCACGTCTGTGGGACAGGCATATTATTAACTGCGCCGTCGTCAAGCAGGCAATCCCGGAGGGCGCCACGGTTATCGACGTCGGCTCGGGTGCTGGGCTGCCCGGCATTCCGCTGGCCATTGCACGCCCAGACCTGCAGATCACCTTGATCGAGCCGCTGCTCAAGCGCTATAACTATCTCAACGAGGTCGTAGAAGAGCTGGGCCTAGACAACGTAACGGTGCTGCGTGGCCGTGCCGAGGAAGGCCCGATTAAAAAGGCCGTGGCGGGCGCAGACGTGGTCACCTCCCGCGCCGTCGCACCGCTGGGCAAGCTGGCGAAATGGTCGCTGCCGCTCGTACGCAAGGGTGGTGAGATGATCGCGCTGAAGGGTTCTTCGGTACACGAGGAACTGGAGCGCGATGCCGGCGACATTAAGAAAGCCGGCGGTGGAAAGGCCGAGGTCAGCACCATCGAGGGAACCACGATCATTCGTGTCCCGCGCGTGAACTAAAGTAGACGGCATGACTAATCCGCGCCTTATCACCATTGCTAACCAGAAAGGCGGCGTAGGCAAAACCACCTCCGCCGCTAACTTGGCCGCAGCCCTAGCCACCGAGGGCAAAAAAGTGCTGGTGATCGATCTTGACCCGCAGGGAAACGCCTCCACGGCCATGGGCGCGGAACACAATTCCGGCACCGATTCCAGCTATGAGGTGCTCCTCGGAGACTGCACCGCCGAGAAGGCTATGCAGGCCTCCTCGCACAACGAGAACCTTTTTTGCATCCCCGCCACCATTGATCTAGCTGGTGCGGAGATCGAAATGGTCTCCTTGGTACGCCGTGAATTTCGGCTCTATGACGCCCTGCATAATGGCTTCCTTGAAGAGCATGGCTTTGAATATGTCTTCATTGACTGCCCGCCATCACTTGGATTGCTCACCATCAACGCCATGACGTGCGCTGAAGAGGTCATCATCCCGATTCAATGCGAGTATTACGCCCTGGAGGGCGTGGGCCAGCTGCTGGGAAATATCTCCATGATTCGTGAGCACCTCAACGAGGATCTACATATTTCCGCCGTGCTGCTGACCATGTATGACGCCCGTACACGTTTGGCCGAGGATGTGGCAGATAACGTCCGCGAACAGTTTGGCGCCGTGGTGCTGGCCAATGTTATCCCGCGCTCCGTGCGCGTTTCCGAGGCACCGGGGTACGGTACTACGGTTATTGATTACGCTCCCTCGTCCACCGGTGCCCGCGCGTACCTTGCGGCGGCGCGCGAGCTTAACCGGCGTGGCGATTACCGCCCGCACCCGACCACCGGGGCGATTGGCGTGAGCCCAGAGATTTACGCGGAATTGGAAGGATAGGAACTCATGGCAGAACAGAAGCAAGGCGGCCTTGGCAAAGGCCTAGCCGCACTCATCCCGTCCGGTCCTGATGCCCCTACCCGCAAGCCGCGCCTGGGAGATTCCGCCGCGGATATTATTTTGGGTAATTCCACCCCGCAGCCGGGCCGGAAGGGCGGCGAAGGCAAGCGCGTAAAGGGCGCTCCCACCATTCAGCAGGGCTCTGGTTCCGCGTCCTCCAAGAAGCGCCAGGCCACCCCGGCTCCTATTGGTGCGACCTACCGTGAGATTTCCATTGGGGATATCATCCCCAACCCAAAGCAGCCGCGCACCGTCTTCGACGAGGATGAACTCGGCGAGCTCGTCCACTCGATCCGCGAGTTTGGCCTGTTGCAGCCCGTGGTCGTTCGTCCTTCCGAGGAAGGTGGCTTTGAGCTCATCATGGGTGAGCGGCGTTGGCGCGCTTCCTCCAAAGCGGGCTTGGCCACGATTCCGGCCATCGTGCGCGATACCAAGGATGACAACTTGCTGCGCGATGCCCTTCTGGAGAACATCCACCGCGTACAGCTCAACCCCTTGGAAGAAGCGCACGCCTACCAGCAGCTGCTGGAAGAGTTCGGCGTTACCCAAAACGAGCTGGCAGACCGCATTGGCCGTTCGCGCCCACAGGTGACTAATATGCTGCGCCTGCTCAAGCTGCCGGTAGAGGTACAAAAGCGCGTAGCTGCTGGTACCTTATCTGCCGGCCACGCGCGTGCCCTATTGTCCTTGGATGACACCGAGGCCATGGAATACATTGCCAACCGCATCATCGCGGAGGGCCTGTCCGTACGCGCCACCGAGGAAGCAGTCACCCTCTACAAGCGCGATGGTAAGCCGGCCGAATCCAAGAAGAAGCAGCCGGTACCGCAGCCGCAGTACTTTACCGATTCCGCTGAGCGCCTGTCCGACCGTTTCGATACCAAGGTCACCGTGACCATGGGCAAGCGCAAGGGCAAGATGGTCGTGGAATTCGGCGACCAAGAAGATTTCGAGCGCATCATGGCGCTCATTGAGGGCCAGCACTAAACCGGGGCGATGATCCTCGAGCCGGTACGCGAAGGCGCGCACATTCACCGCCAGGCCGCGCGCAGCACCTTTTGGGAGCTGGAGGCCTCCGTGGTCGATCCCGCCTTTGAAAAGGAAGCGTGGCTGGCCACTACCCTGCTCTCCTTTGGTCAGTGCGGCTTTACTGTGGGCGAGGACGCCACCATTCTCTTTTGCTCCCGCGAGGATGCTGCCGGCGCAGCCAAGCTTCCCACCGCCCCCATTTCAGACGATGCGGAGATCATTACCTCGCTCTTCGTCAAAGCACATTTAATGGGGCGTGGCATTGAAGCAGTGCTTGTCGACGCCGCCATTATGCACCTCACTAACCGCGGCAGCACCGCCGTGGAAGCCTTTGGTTATTACGGCGATCCGACCGCAGCGGCGGATTTCTTGGGCCACAAACCGGCCTATATCGGGCTGATGTCTTATGAGACTTTGCGCTCCGCCGGCTTTGAGGTAGCCGCAGATCACCCAGTACTCCCCCGCTTGCGGCTCGAGCTGCCGCCCGAGCACGATATGCTTAGCGCGGCAGCGGCCGAAGACTTCCTGGCCCGCGCTTTGGCCTAGATTCGAGGCCTAGGACTGTTCGGCCTGGAGCAGCTCGGAGAACTTATAGGCGCCGGTTACGGCGGTGTCCTGCTCCATGAGGTACATGCGCTTTACGGCAATCACGATCGCCTCCGCAATGTCGTCGCGGCGGGACGGGTTGGTGAGGATCTTTATGTCCTCTGGGTTGGTCAGGTAGCCCAGTACGATCTGGATGACCGGCATCTGGGTCAAGCGCAGCAGGTCCCAGGTGCGGCCGTGGTTGCCGCAGTCCAGCAGCTCAGTGCGCGCGACAATCTCGCGCTGGATGAAACCGGAAAGGGTCTCACCAATGAGTGAGGAGTTGCCGGATTCGGAACCAAAGTAGAAGGTGGCAACACCATTGGCCTTCTCATTGGGGTAAGAATCGCAGGCTAGGGAAATGACTATGTCCGCATCGAAGGCATTGGCCAGCTCGGCGCGGGACTTGACGTCCGCATCGGAGGTGCGAGGACGGGAGATGATGGTTTCCATGCCTGCGGCAATCATGCGCCCCTCGATGCGCTGGGTGAGGTCCCACAGGATTTCTTGCTCGGAAATATCACCGAAGCGACCCTTGACCAGCTGGCCGGCGTCGCCGCCGCTCAAGGCGGGATCGATGACAACGCGCTTGCCCGCGAGTTTTGGTCCGGCGTTGCGGACGCGCTCACGCTCTTGGATATTGTGCGCGGAACCGCCGGTGATACGGCGGCCAAGCAGCCCAAGGGCACGGATGGTGGCGGGGCCGCACACACCATCCTCCTGCAGGCCGCAGTTGTGCTGATATTCCTTCAGCGCCGCGTGGGTATTGGTACCGAAGTGGCCGTCTACCCGCTGCTGGTAGAAGCCGAGCTCCTGCAGTTGTTGCTGGAGCTGCGAGATATCGTCACCTACCAGCTCATTCGCAGGCTCGTAGCTAAGTACGCGGCTGCCGAGCGTGTACGAGGCTTGGCGCAGTTCGCGCAGGGTGAGATCGTCGATCTCGCCCGTGGGCACGATACCGCGGGATTGCTGGAAGGCCTTGAGGACCTCAGACAAATTGGCATCAAAGCTCTTGTCGCTTTCGGAGTACTTCTGCTTCTTCCAAGCCGAAAGTTCCCCCTTGAAATCTGACAAGAGGCCGAGACGGGCCAAGGTAGCGCGAGTCTCAGCTACACGCACGCTTGTATCGCCGACTCGAAGAACGCGGTTCACGCCTTAATACCCCTTTCACAGCCCGCTTTAGTTAGGGCCGCATTCCAGAATTTCTACACGCTTAATCTAATAGGAATTAGATTAACAGTTAAAGCTGCTTTTTCACTTGCGCCACGATGTCATCTTTAGAACGCAGACCTACAAATTCGTCTACCTTCTCGCCGTGGTTGAAAATCAGCACATTTGGGATGGACATGATCTGGAACATGGCGCCTAGGTTGCGCTCTTCATCGACGTTAACCTTGGCGACGGTGACTTGGCCGTCCAACTCCTCCGCTACCTCTTCCAGGATGGGGGAAAGCTTCTTGCACGGGCCGCACCATTCGGCCCAGAAGTCGACGACGACGGGCTTATCGGACTCGATGACGTCCTTACGGAACGTATCGGTGGTTACTTTCTTGACATTGCTCATACTGAATTAACGGTTTTCTGCGAGGAAATGTTCCGCATCAATTGCCGCACGGCAACCGGAGCCGGCCGCGGTAATTGCCTGCTGGTAGTGGTCATCCACCAAGTCACCGCAGGCGAAAACGCCTGGCAGGGAGGTCTTGGTGGTGGGTTGTTCCACTACAACATAGCCGTTGTCATTGAGTTTGACCTGATCATTGAGGAAGGAAGAGCGCGGATCATGGCCAATTGCTACGAACATGGCAGTGACGTCCAAGGTGGAAGTCTCGCCGTTGGTGACGTCCTTGAGTTTGAGTCCGCCGACCTTGCCATCGGCTTCAATAACTTCTTCGACGACCTTATTGGTCTCCCACTTGATCTTTTCGTTGGCCTGGGCGCGCTCCAGCATGATCTTGGAGGCGCGGAAGTTCTCGGAGCGGTTCACAATGGTGACAGAGTCCGCGAACTTGGTGAGGAAGGTAGCCTCCTCCATGGCAGAGTCGCCGCCGCCGATAACGGCAATATT
Organism: Corynebacterium sp. ACRPE; assembly: GCF_022347435.1. Lineage (NCBI taxonomy): Bacteria > Bacillati > Actinomycetota > Actinomycetes > Mycobacteriales > Corynebacteriaceae > Corynebacterium > Corynebacterium sp. ACRPE. Next base: position 21,635 of record NZ_JAKRNA010000025.1, read on the forward strand.
GTGGTCCTTGAAGAAGAAGCCATCGCACGTAGCGCAGGTAGAAACGCCGCGGCCGGTAAGTTCTTCCTCACCTGGTACGCCGAGGTGGCGCGGGGCGGCACCGGTGGCGAGGATGACGGCGCGGGCCTCAAAGAGCTCGTCACCCACGTGCAGCTTTTTAATATCGCCTTCCAGCTCAACGGAGTCAACGACCTCCATGCGGAGATCCGCACCAAAGCGGATGGCCTGGGCGCGCATTTCTTCCATGAGCTCTGGGCCCATGATGCCCTTTTGGAAGCCGGGGTAGTTTTCTACCTCGGTGGTATTCATAAGCTCGCCGCCGTACTCGAAGCCCTCGAATACAATCGGGTTGAGCTCGGCGCGTGCCGCGTACAGCGCGGCGGTGTAACCGGCAGGGCCGGAACCTACGATGGCAACATCGTGGACGGTCATTGCTAACTCCCTAAAATCAGAGTGTGGTTTCGCGTAACGCCCTGAGTCTACCCGCCACGCTGACAAACGTCGGTATTAGCAAACTCACCCCATGGCGGCGCGTAGGACTTCCCTCGCTCGGGCGCGGCGGGATTTAATGGTGCCGGGCTTTACCCCTTGGGCGGTGGCAACTTCGCCGACGCGGAACCCGGCGACGTCGGTAAGCACCAGCGCCTCGCGCTGATCCTCGCGCAGCAGCTGCATGGCTTCTCGCACCACCAGCTGCTCCGCAAGGTTTTCGGAAGGGTTATGCGCGAGCAGCGGGTTGCGATCGTCGTCGAAGTCCTCCGCATCTAAAGAAGCATTTTCCCTGTTAGAACGGTGGTTCAAGTAGTCATAGCCAGAATTTTTCACCAGCCGGTGCAGCCAGGTCGAAAGCGCAGACTCGCGGCGATAGGAGTGCAGGTTGCAGCTGGCGCGCAGGAAGGCTTCCTGGACCACATCTTGGGCATCATGATCGTTTCTGGTGTAGCGCCGCGCCACCGTGGTCAGCCGCGTGCGGTGGCGTTCCACGATGGTGGAAAAGGCCTTATTATCCCCCTCAATAAAAGCATCAACTAGTTCTTCGTCACTGCGGTCATGGCTCAGCGTCATATGTAGATTCCCCCCGGATCAACAACTGTTATACACAGTGTGACCCGAGGGGAACTAGGCCGCGAGCGCTAGGCGGTACAGTCTATTGACCAGCCCGCACGCGGAGGGTGCGCCGCAGGTTATCGCGGCATTCCAGCAGGATACGGCGCAGCGCTCCTGGCAGATCCCGGTGGAGCAGGCGCGTGGTGGCGGCATCGGCCATCGGCAATTCTGGGTAGAAGCCACGGATGAGGCGGTTAGCAAGCTCAATCGGGTGGGCGGCCCAGATATCTTCCACGCGAGAGAAGAACTCCTCTGCAAAGGCCTCCTGCAAGCTAGCTGAACGCGGGGCATTGAATCCGGCGACCAGTGCGTCGACCTCGGCATTGGAATATGCGCCGGGCGTGAGCGCCTTATCGAACGCGGAGCGTTTGGTCTCCGGCGTGGGGAAGGCGTGGCTGGCGCCGAGGAATTCGGTAGCGCCGGTCAGCGTATTATCGCGCCGCTTTTCCTCTTCGAGCTCGGCCTGAGTTACGCCATTGCGGGCGGCGAGGGCGCGTAAGATCGACCAGCGGATTTCGGGGTCCAAGCGAAGGCCGGCAATGTCACCGGAGAGCAGGGCCTTAAGGCGCTCGGTGCCGGATTCTTCCGGCGTTGCGGCGAGGGCGCGGATGGCGGCCCGAGCGAGCACCAGCTGGGCATCCGAGGCTGGTTCGGCCTCGTCTAGGTGGCCCCAGATTGCCTCGGCATAGTCGGTACGGACCTGCTCGCGGTCGGCGTCTGCAACATAATGCGCACTGGCAAAGTTGGCATTGGCGCAGGCCGCAGCCAGCAGCGTGGTATTGGTCTCGTAGGCTTCGTGCTTGACGACGACCCCCACATAGTCAATCGCCGACATTTCCCCATCGCGGGTGAGGTTCCACAGGGCGGTCCAGATTACCGCGCGGGTCAATTCATCCTCGATGTCGGTCAGGCGCTCACTCGCTGTGTCTAGGGAGGTCTCGTCGAAGCGGATCTTGGCGTAGGTATGGTCGGCGTCGTTAAGCAGTAGCAATGCAGGGGCCGGAAGGCCTGCCGCTTCATCGATGATGGTGCGGGTGGTGCCATCGCCGGCGGGAAGATCGATGTCGATCTCGCGGTACTTGTGCAGGGACGCATCAAAGAGCGAAGCGGTCAGGCGGTGCGGTCGGGTGACGTCCTCGGCGTCTGCACTGATGGCCAGCTCCGCAATTTTCTCGCCTTCGGTGTGCAACTCCGGGGTGAGGGTATCCGGGCCCCACGTGCGCAGCCAGGCCTGCGACCAGGCATCAAGATCGCGGTCCGTGTGCTTCTTGAGCGCCTGCAGGAGGTCATCAAAGGTGGCGGCGGCGAAGGCGTGCTCCTGGAAGTAGTCGCGCGCACCGGCGTAGAAATTATCGCGGCCGACGTAATGCACCAGCTGCTTGAGAACCGCCGCTCCTTTGGCATAGGTGATGCCATCGAAGTTTTGGCGCGCGGCATCCACGTCCGGGATCTCCGCCTTGATGGGGTGCGTGGTGGGCAGCTGATCCTGCAGGTAGGCCCAATTTTTACGGGCGCCGGCAAAGTTTGCCCAGGCCTCGGTGTAGTCGGTGCCGTGGACGGAAGAATCCGCGCCCATAAATTCCGCGAAGGACTCCTTGAGCCACAGGTCATCCCACCACTGCGGAGTGACCAGATCACCGAACCACATATGGGACATCTCGTGCAGGATGGTATTTGCACGGCCGGCATGCTGCGCGCGGGTGGCGCGGGAGCGGAAAATGTAGTTCTCCGTAAACGTCACCAGGCCGGGATTTTCCATCGCGCCGAGGTTGTATTCGGGTACAAAGATGGAATCGTACTTGCCCCACGGATAGGGATAGCCAAAGTTCTGATGGAAAAAGTCCATGCCTTGGGCAGTAAGCTCCAGGATTTCCTCGTCCAGGTGCTCAAACATGGATGCGCGCGCAAAGGCGCGCAGCTGTGCCGAGTGGCTGCCATCCGGGGCGGTCCACGTGCGCTCTTGGTACCGGTAGGGGCCGGCGGCGAAAGAAGTCAGGTACGTCGACAGCGGCGGGGTTGGCGCAAAAGTAACGGTGGCGAGATCGCCCTCCTCGCTGCGTTCGACTTCCGGTTGGTTGGAAAGGATCTGCCACCTTTTCGGTGCGGTCATGCGCACGTGGAAGACGGCCTTGAGATCCGGCTGCTCCAGGCAGGGGAAGATGCGGCGGGCGTCGGAAGGCTCGAGGTGTGAATACAGGTAGGTCGCGTCATCGGCCTGATCGTGCATCCGATGCAGACCCTGGCCGGTGCGCGAATAGCGCGAGTGGCCGGTGACCTCGATGGCGAGCTCCTCCCCTACCGGCAGGCCGTGCAGCCGGATGATGCTGCCATCAAAGTCCACCTCCTGCGGGGTGCCATTGACCTTGACCTCCGCGACGGATTCGCCCAGGTAATCCAGAAAAAGCTCAGGCTCGCTGCTGCTGAGTTCGAGGCGGGTAGTCACGCGGTAGGTGGGGCTATCGAGTACCTCCGAGAGATCGAGGTGGAGGTGATAGGCGCGCAGGTCCACCGCCGCTGCGCGTTCTTGGAGCAACTCGTGCTGCGTCTTAGTTCGTGGTGCGGTCATATCTACGAACTATAGTTACCGCCGTCACGTAGGGTGCGGGGTTGGGGTCTAAGTTCCGCTGCCTTTTAGAGGCAAACTACCCAGCGGGTATTGGGACCTCGCTGTGGACCAGTTGGATTAGTTTTTGCCGTCTCACACTCTTCAAGTGGCGCAAGATGTCAGTGACCATCAGCAAGCGTTACACCACACTGAGGGATGCAACCTATGGAAACCGTCAGGCGATAACACCACACTCACCACTTTCTGTAAACATAAGGCCTAGACCCCACTAGACGCGTGTAAAACAATGCTAGGAACGGCCATATTTACAGGAAACATTCTGCTCCAAAGCGGCGTAACAATAGGGTGTACTCCAGCAGACATCTATGCGCGCTTCTAAAGTTAGTGAGCATTGACGCACAGATTAGTTCGAGGTACAGTTCCACCCTATGAAGATCCGTTCCTAATTCGACGCTCACCTATTCATCGTTGACTCGAAGGCGGAACACGGCATGCCTATTTCTTTTGCCCACCTCTCTTTCACCTGGCCCGACGGCACTCCCTGTTTTTCGGATTTAAGCGCCACGTTCAGCGCATCTTTCACCGGCCTTGTCGGCGCTAATGGCTCAGGAAAATCGACCCTCGCTAAGGTGCTGGCCGGTATCTATCAACCCACTTCCGGCTCCGTGACGGCCCCTAAAATCGGCTACCTTGACCAAGATTTGGGGCTTAAAGTGACCGACACCATCGCAGACGTATTTAAGGCCCGCGAGATTTTAGATGCCCTAGCGGAGATCGAAGCGGGCAACTACTCCGAGGAACTCGCGGACATCGTTGCTGACAACTGGGATCTCAAGGAAAGGATCCAGGCCGCCCTTAGCGCGTCGGAGCTGAACTTTGCCCTTGATCGCAGTGTCGGCAGCTTGTCGGGAGGAGAGGCCGTCGCTGTGGCGCTGACAGCACTGTTTTTCACCCAACCAGAGATGATCATTCTTGATGAGCCCACGAACAATCTCGACGCCGCCGCCAGGGATCACCTCCTGCATATGATTGACGCTTCCCCGGCACCCATGGTGGTCATCTCGCATGATCGGGAGCTGCTTAACCACGCTGACGAAATAGCTGAGCTCTATCACGGCTCATTACGTATGTTTAGCGGAAACTTTGAGCACTACCATCAAACCATCGCCCACGAGCAGGAAACCGTGCGGGCGGAAGTAAGTGAGGCCAAAGCCTCCTACCGCAAGGAAGTTCGCCAACGTGCCGAGATGCAAACACGGCTCGCCCGTGACGCCCGCCGTGGAAAAAAGTTCGCTACCTCGAAACGCAAGCCCGGCATGGCCATGGGAAACGATAAGAACCGATCCCAGGTCTCGTCAGCCAAACGTGCCAGTGATGCCGCAGCCTCGGTGTCACAGGCTCGGGAAGGTTATGACTCTGCGCAGCTTATGTTGCGGGAGGACACTCATGTTCACATCGAGCTACCCGATACCAGCCTTCCCAATGCCACGCGCGTTCTGGGCAGCGGGCTGTTGACAATCGTCGGCCCCGAACGCGTCCGACTCGCCGGTGCCAATGGCTCGGGGAAAACCACGTTTCTCAACCGGATTGCCAGCGGCGACGTCGACTACGCACTGCCCTGCAGCTACCTACGTCAACGCATCACATTGCCGGCCGAAAAGAGTGTGTGGGAGCTGGTCACGGAAAGCAATCCACAGGCTGACCCGCAGCTTCTCCGCGACAAGCTGGCGCAGCTGTTGTTCCAGAATGACAGTGTCCACACACCGGTGGGACACCTTTCCGGAGGCGAGCGGTTCCGTGCCGAGTTCGCACGCGTACTGCTTACTTCCCCCGCACCGCAGTTCCTGCTACTTGATGAGCCGACAAACAACTTGGATATCCCCACCGCGGACTGGCTTGTCGACGTCCTCTCCGCTTACCACGGAGCGTTACTCGTAGTCAGCCACGATGAATACTTCTGTTCCCGCCTTTCACTGGATCGCACCATCGAGCTCTAAAAGCAATTCGCAATAGGTCAGTCGGCACACGAAAGCGGGCGTATGAACGACACCTCACAAATGTGCTCCGACAGCGCCTCTTTGAACCGTGTCATGACGACATCGTGATTCCCCACATCGTGTACTCCATCGTCCAGTAATGGTGTCCCACTTTTTAAGAGGTTGCTTATTAAGTGCTCAATGTAGGGCAATAATTCTGGAACGAGAATCCGGGTTTTGGCCCGATAAAGTGCAGTAAGTTGCGTTTATTACGGAGTCTTCCGTTTTATTAATAGGGTGTACCCAAATGAGCGCCACGCTCGTAGTCACTGGCCTTAGGCGCCGTGAACAGGGAGTGACGCGGATCTCTCTCGCAGTAGACATAACTACACCATCCATCCGGTACACTTACGTTGTTCACGATTAAACGATTAAGGAGACGCGCATGTCCACGATGACGAAACGGCGACGCTGGTCGCTGCTGGTGACTGTCGGAGCGGGGCTCCTACTGATCACCCTCGACAACTCGATCCTGTACACGGCATTGCCGACACTGACCGAGGACCTTCAGGCATCAAGCACCCAGAGCCTGTGGATCATCAACGCCTACCCCCTGGTGATGGCGGGCCTGCTGCTCGGTAGCGGGACCCTCGGTGATCGCATCGGCCACACGCAGATGTTCGTCGTCGGCCTGGTGATCTTCGGGTTGGCGTCCCTGCTCGCAGCGTTGGCGCCGTCGCCCGAGGTGCTGATCGGTGCACGCGCTGTGCTCGCTGTCGGTGCGGCAGCGATGATGCCGGCAACCCTGGCACTGATCCGCACGTACTTCACGGTCGAGCGCGAGCGGAACCTCGCGATCGCGATCTGGGGCAGCCTCTCCGTGGTGGGTGCCGCGCTGGGCCCCATCCTCGGCGGAACTTTGCTCGAGAACTTCTGGTGGGGCTCGGTGTTCCTGGTGAACGTGCCCGTAGTGGCGCTGGCGCTGGTTGCTACCTGGTTGATCCGCCCGGCCAATGACCCGGATCCTTCGAAGCGCTGGGATGCCGTGTCTTCGATACTGGTGATGATCGGGCTCGTCGGAACGGTGGTGGCCATCAAGGAGATCGGCCACGCGCCCCCGTCTGTCGCGACCATTGTTGTTGCGCTGCTCGTTGCTGCCATCGGGTTCTGGCTCTTCGTGCGCCGTCAGCGGCGCCTGGAGAATCCGCTGCTGGAGTTCTCCATCTTCCTCAACCCGGCGTTCAGTGCTGGCGTGCTCGCCGCGGCGTTCGCGATGTTCGCCATCGGTGGCATCCAGCTTGTCACCACGCAACGGTTCCAGCAGGTCGTCGGCTTCAGTCCGCTGGAGGCTGGGCTTTTGGTTGCCGTGATTGCCGTGGGCTCGTTGCCGACAGCGCTCCTGGGTGGTGCCTTCTTGCACCGTGTCGGGCTGCTCGCGCTGATCACCGGTGGTCTCGCCGTCGCCACCGGCGGCGTCGTGGTGACGGTAGTCGGGTTCCAATCATCCTTCGGCGTGCTGGTTCTCGGCCTTCTGGTGACGGGTGCCGGTCTCGGAGCTGCCATGTCGGTCGCCTCCACCGCCATCATCGGGAACGTGCCGGTGCGCCGTGCAGGCATGGCCGCTTCCCTCGAAGAGGTCTCCTACGAGTTCGGCAGCCTCATCGCCGTGTCCGTGCTCGGAAGCCTGCTCACGGCCATCTATACCGCCAGTGTTGTCCTCCCCAACGGCGCACCGGCGGCGGCTGGTGACGGTATCGCTGAGGCACTGGAGGCGGCGCAGGGAGACGCCGCCATCATTCAGGCGGCCTCCACGGCCTTCGACTCCGCGTACCTCGTCGTGATGCTAGTCGTTGCCGGCGTCCTGGCAGCGGCCACTGTCATCACGGGAGTGCTGCTGCGTCGGTACCTGCCTGGCACGCAGTCGCAGCTGCACTCCGAGCACTGACCACGAAAGGACCGCTCATGCGGACCAGCAAACGAGACTCCATCCTCCAAGCCGCCCTCCACGTTGTCGAAACCGACGGCGTCACGGCCGTCACGTACGAATCGGTGGCCGCCGCCTCCGGACTCACCAAAGGTGGGCTGCTCTACCACTTCCCCTCGAAGGACGCCCTGGTGCTCGCGCTGCACGAGCATCTTGCCGAGCGCTGGGACCACGAGATGATCAACGTCCTGGGCAAGGACCCAGACGAGGCAACGCAGGACGAGCGCGTCGCCGCCTACGCCCGCGTGAGCGCTCGCAGCGCCACTGGCCCCGAGCTGCTGTTCATGCTCGAGGCGAGCACCGACAGCGAGCTCAACAAGCCGTGGAGAAGGGTCATCTCCCGATGGATACCCGACCCTGCCGAGATTGACCCGACTGACCCTCGGGCGCTGCAGAAGATGGTCGCGTACCTTGCCGCCGACGGACTCTGGCTTAGCGAATCCGTCGGAGCCGCCCCCCTTCCGCCCGAACTGCGCGCCGCGCTGGCAGAGCACCTCGCCCACTCCGTTGCGGACGCAGCCGGAACCTCGAGCAACGCGGCGAACCGATGAGCGCATCCATCTCGCAGATCTGAACCGATCCAGGTTCGCTGCCGCTGCCTTTCGCCTTCTCAAGAGGCTGCTCGTTCGCGGCCTCGTCGAGTCAGTGCCATACAGGGGCACCCCAGCGGGACAGTTACGGCGCAGTAGTTTGCTGTTGCCAATAGGCTCGGTCTCGCCATTTTTGCGACACATCTGTCGCACTGGGTGTACCCCATTGTTTAGTAATGGTGTCCTCTACTTTGGGCGATTGCTTTCAAATGCTGGGCGCGGGGACAACAATTCTGGAAAAGCTAGTTTTGGATCTCTCCTTGGCGAAGCCGATCGAAGACGCTACCGGCGTAATTCTCGTCGAGGATGAAACCGTTGTCGGTTTCTTTGAGAACTCCTTCTTTGACTCTGCGATCCCACCACATGATTAAGGATGCGAGCGTGTAGCCGAGTTCGTATTTCTGACCAGGAACTATAAATGAGTTCTTCATGAGTTCTGGGAAGGTTAGTATTTGTCCTTCTCGGCCTCCGTTGGCAAATGTTTCAGGATCGTGTTGGGGCTCAATATGCTGAACAATCCAATACACAACGTCGTAAAAGGTTCGACTTTCAGGGCTATTCTCGGTGATTATTGGATTTAAATCTTTGGTGATGAGCTCTGTGGCCTGTTTTAAAAGCTTTTCGATTCCTGGTGTTGGAGTGGCAGATATCGCCTTTCGGAGAGGTTCAGAAAGGGATCCATATCGAACACCATTGATCCCGATGTTATCCGGCTCTGCATCTTCAACCGTTTCTTCTTGGTCTGGGTAGGGGCCTAGCTTAGACAAGAATGCGTCGACTGATTCTGCAACGGGCATGATGATCCCATCGGGATCGGTATCCACGTACAATACGGCGCCTTCTGGGAAATCTGGCAAGCCGTAGTTAATGACAAAGCATTGATGCATTCCGTCTTCGCTAGCAGCCAAGAGAAGGACTTCTTCGGGAATCTCCCACTCATCCATGAGGAAGGTTGCGTAGTCAATCAAATCAACATGAGCGCCATTGCTTGCTGTGCCGTTGCCGAAGATATCTTCAACAACGACCTCCAAGGTGTCCCCATCAGGCAGGGAAATATCTGTAAGGAAGCATTTTTCTAGGTTGAGGATGCCGCCTCCAGTTTCTGAAAGCAGCATCTTGTAATCATCAGGTAGCTTTTTGCCAAGCTTGCTTTCAAATTCAAGGATGCGTTGACTGTCTGCTGGCTGTGCAGTGTACTCAAAAAGGTTGGCGTAGTTTTTCATGATTGTCCTTTACGATTCGAGGGGTTTACCTCAAAGGGGCGATCAATGGTAGGAGGATCGTGAACTAGATACTGTTGACGGTATGCATATTGATAGCAGTAAAAATGATAATTCTCGCGTAATTAATTTGATAGAGAGATCGGAGATGAACGGGGACCCTGGATTTGATCTATTTTCCCCTCGGCTTGAGCTGAAAGCTCTACGTGAAGCAGACCATAACTTCTTGGAATGTAGGGTGTACGGTCCGGAATTTCCAAATAAATATGTGCCTGAAAGGAGTCCGGACTGGGACACTGCCCGGACGGTAAAACAAGTCTCCGTGCCGAACGGTGCAGATTGCGATACTTGGGTAAAAGTAGCAAACACTCTGATAGATGACACCCTCGCAGAAAGTGATGAAAAGGTTGACAGGGGGCCTGACGCCTGGGGCAGTCTTATCGAATCCCTCGAGAGTCGTGTTATTGAAAGGATTGTTGGCCGCTAGGTCTCTGGCTAAGTTCTTGACTGCGGCGAATCCACCCTTTAATTCTATGTTTGCTTTCGCGCAGCACAGAGAAATCTGCCTCAGCAACGCCCCGCAGATAATCCAGATGAACTTCTAAACTTAGCCACCAGTCTCAAAGAAGGGTTAAGGGTCAAAAAGTGTGTCCGGAATCGCGGATTTTCACGGATTGACCTGTAGGTTTCCGGAAAGTATATGCTCCGGAAGCATATATCTAGCCCCCGACGGGAAATCCTCGGTGTGG
>NZ_JAKRNA010000026.1:0-29457 GCF_022347435.1 Corynebacterium sp. ACRPE
AGACGATAAAGACGTCTTTGACACCACGGTTAGAAAGATTGGCGCATACCTGCGCCCAAAATGAAGCGCCTTCTTCTTTGGCAATCCACAATCCTAAAATGTGTTTGATGCCGTCAAGGTCCACACCGATTGCCATGTACGCACTCTTGTTGACTACCCGGCCGCCATCGCGGACTTTAATGCGCAGCGCGTCCAGGAAAATGACTGGGTAGAACTCGTCTAGCTGGCGGTTTTGCCAGACCATGACCTCATCCAAGACGGCGTCAGTAACCGCTGAAATCGTCTCATGGGAGATATCAACCCGCATCGCCGTTGCCATATGGTGCTGGATGTCCCTAATTGTCATCCCACCGGCGTACAAGCTAACGGTCATGTCATCGACATCGGTCAATCTCCTCGAGCCTTTAGGGACCATAGTCGGCAAGAATGTTCCAGCCCGATCCCTCGGGACATCAACGGTGACTGGCCCGTAGTTAGAATCCACGGTCTTTGGATACGACCCGTTGCGGTGATTGTCTGTTCTAGCTGCAGCTTTAGCGCTCCTGTCGCCAGACTCGTAGCCCAGGTGGGCATCCATTTCAGCGTTGAGTCCCCTGGTAATTGAGGCTTGCAACATGCCGCGAACCAGGTCGTTGGCATCCGTTGTAGACGTGCCTAGGTCATCAATCAGCTTCGCGATTTCAGGGTTAGCAAGAAGCTTCTTTTCAATCGCATCAATCTTGGCCTTATCAGCCGGATCTCGTCTCGCCACAGTAGTCATTCTGGTCCATCTCCTCATGCAGGTTAGGTACCCACACACAAACCATCAGACACTCTCTATTCCGAAGCCACTCCGGCGGCGTGGGCCGCGCACAACAAGGACCGCGATAAGCTGCAGGACATTAGCCGTGAGATGCTCGGCAGCGCCCTCGACTTGGTCATGGCCGCTGGCCACCCGTTCTACGATAATGACCACCAGAAGGTCGATACTCCCGACTATAGCTTCATGTACGAGGACGACTACGCCAAGCTTTCCGGAGGCGAGACCGACTGGAATTACTTCGAGTCCAACGATGACTTCAAGAAGATGGCGCAAGGTGACGTCAAGCCGTAGCAGAAGTATTGGGGTATCGCGCAGGTAGGTTCCACGTTGCAGAACTCCCGCTCGGGCGAGGCAAAGGCTCCATACTCGGACGAGCTTAACGACGTCGTCGATCTCCCCACCATGACGACTGGCGCCCTCAATGCGCTGGGACAGGACGAGGATGGCTTTTCCATCATGATTGAGGGCGGTGCCATCGACTGGGCCGGCCACGGAAATAACCCAGTGCGCGATATCGAGGAGACTCAGGACTTTAATAAGTCGGTTGATGCTGCCATCAAGTAGGTAGAGGAGAACTCCTCGTGGGAGGACACTTTGCTCGTCGTGACCGCGGATCACGAAACCGGTTATCTATCCGGTGCGAATGAGGCAGCGACGGACGACAACCCTGATGCGGAAGACCGCTTTAACGCCATGGAAGGCGAAAAGGGCAAGGTCGCTCGGCACGGTTGGTACTCCGGGCAGCACACCAACCAATTGGTGCCATTCTTCTTCAAGGGTGCAGGCTCTGAGGACATCATGGCTAATACCTCCGGTACGGATTCGGTGCGCGGCGATTTCATCGATAACACCTTGGTGGCCAACTTGGTCTTTGATGAGTGGTGGAATGGTGACGCCGGCTCTGCCGACGAGCCAGAGCAGCCGGGAAGTACTACTAATCCGGCGGATGATGCAGGAAAGAAGGGCAGCAGCAAGGGCTTTGCCGCAGGTCTAGCTACAGGCCTAGGAATCTTGGGCGCTGTCGTTGGCGGACTCGGTTTCCTAGCCACGCAGATGGGCGTGCTCAATATTGACCTAAAGCCCATCTATGAGCAGCTAAAGCGCGTCGGCCTGCGCTAAACAAACGGAAGTAGGCCTAACGCCACGTTAAAGTCCTGCCCTCAGCTGCAGAAGCGGAGGGGCAGGACTTTTCTTAGCTCTGGGAAATCGGAGTTGGTTGGATCTTCCAGACCTCGTTGGCATAGTCCGCGATGGTCCGGTCGGAAGAAAAGCGGCCAGAGTAGCAAATATTGAGCCACGCCTTCTTGGCCCAGGCAAGTTGGTCTGCCTCGTATTCGGCAGCCATGCGGTCACGGGTTTCGCGGTAGTCGGCAAAGTCGCCTAAGACGTAGTACTGGTCTTGGGCGTGCTCCCCGAAGCCGTCGAGAAGCGAGGCGCGCAGATCGCCGAAGATACCGGCATTGTCTGCGCCCAGGGTGCCGTCGACAAGCGCATCCAGTACGCGGGCCAAGCCTGGCACGCTCTGGTAAAGCTCGCCTGGGTTGTACTCGGCGCGCAGCTGCGGCAACTCCTCATTGCGGGCGCCGAAGATATAGGCGTTGTCCTCGCCGACCGACTCGACGATTTCTACGTTTGCTCCATCCATGGTGCCCAAGGTCAGTGCACCATTCATCATGAACTTCATATTGGACGTGCCGGAGGCTTCCTTACCAGCCACAGAAATCTGCTCGGAGATATCAGCGGCCGGGATGATGTGCTCGGCGGGGGAGACGTTGTAATTCTCTACGAAGACGACGCGGATGATGTCCTTAGTGGCCGGGTCGTTATTGACCAGGTCTGCGATGGTGTTGATGAGCTTAATAATCGCCTTGGCGCGGTCGTAGCCCGGCGCGGCCTTGGCACCAAAGATAAAGGTGCGCTTCGGCACGGTTTCGCCCTCGTCCTTGATGCGGAAGTAAAGGTCGAGGACGTAGAGGGCGTTCATCAGCTGGCGCTTGTACTCGTGCAGGCGCTTAATCTGCACGTCAAAGATGGAATCAGGGTCGACTTCAGCGCCTTGGTGGTCGTTGACCCACTGCGCAAAGTCGCGCTTATTGGCCCGCTTGATGGCAATGAGCTCTCGCAGTAGGTCAGTATCGTCGGCCTTATCGGCGAGTTTGGCCAGCTGGGTGAGGTCAGTAACCCACGCATCGGAACCAGCCTGCTGGGTGAGCAGTTCTGCCAGGCGGGGGTTGCACATCTTCAGCCAGCGGCGCGGGGTGACGCCATTGGTCTTATTGTTGAATTTTTCTGGCCAGAGCTCATGCCATTCGGACAGCGTATCGGCCTTGATGATTTCGGTATGCAGGGCGGCGACACCGTTAATGGAGTAAGCGGCGTAGCAGGCGATCCAGGCCATGTGAACCTGTCCGTTGGACACCGGCGCCATGTAGTCAATGCGACCCTGATCCAAGCCGCGGTGGGCCATATCTTCGCGGAAGCGGCGATCGATTTCCTCCACCAACTGCCAGATGCGCCAGAACAGCTTTTGGAAGATGGACACTTCCCAGCTCTCCAGTGCCTCTGCGAGCACGGTGTGGTTGGTGTAGGCGAAGGTCTCGGTGACGATCTTCCACGCCGCATCCCAGCTCAGACCATGGTCATCGAGCAATATGCGCAAGAGCTCTGGGATGGCGAGCACTGGGTGAGTGTCATTGAGCTGGATGGCGTTGTACTGTGCAAAACCGGTGAGGTCCTCGCCGTGCTGGGCAATGTAGTTATCCACCATGGTCTGCAGGGATGCGGAGACAAAGAAGTATTGTTGGCGAACGCGCAGTACCTTGCCCTCGTAGGTGGTGTCGTTGGGGTAGAGCACGCGGCAGATATCCATGACACGCTCGCGATCGACAATGGCCTCCGTAAAACGCTGGGAGTTGAAGGCGTCGTAATCGAATTCAGCGATGGGTTCGGACTTCCACAGGCGTAGCGTGCCTACGTTATCGGTTCCATAGCCGGTGATAGGCATGTCATAGGGAATGGCGCGCACATCCATGTCATCGAAGTGGACACGGCGTTGCTCGGAGGCGCGGCGGATGATGAAGTCATAGCCGTTTTCCATCCATGCATCAGGCTGTTCCTTCTGGAAGCCATTCTCAAAGGACTGGCGGAAAAGGCCGTAACGGTAGAGCAGGCCATAACCGGTGACGGGGTAGTCCTGGGTGACAGCGGAATCGAGGAAGCAGGCGGCAAGGCGGCCGAGGCCACCGTTGCCGAGCGCGGCATCGTGCTCGGCGTCGAGGACATCGCTCAGCTCGTGATCGGCAGCGGTGGCCGCTGCCTTGGCATCGTCGACCAAGCCCAGGTTGGTGAGGTTATTGAGCAGCGCGCGGCCCTGCAGGAACTCCGCGGAGAAGTAGTGCTGCTGGCGGGTGGCAGCGTAGGCGGAACGGGTGCGCTCCCAATTATCGGCAATCTGCTCCATGACGGCGCTGGATAGGCCCGACCAGAACTTGCGGTAGGAAGCGCTGTGCGGGCTCACACCGGAGGCCGCACGAACATGGGAGGGAACGGTGGATTCGAAAACAGAGTGCCGTGGCTGGCTCATGTGAAACCTTAAGTTAGTGGGAAGTCACGAAACGTCTGCCAGCTTAATAGGATTGGCGCCGCCTTGCAGGGAGGAATAGGGAAAGGCGCGCCGGGTACCTAGGACTTAGCCAAGTAGGTCAATGCCGCACCATATGCTGCCCGGGTGGAGGCATATACGGTCGGGGCATAGTCCGGAAGGAAGGTCGCCTGGTGGTTTACAGGCGGATTCTCTAACTCATTTTCCGGAGTGCAGCCGATGTGCCAAAAGACATAAGGTACGCCCCATGCTTGTGGTAGATAGCAAAAGTCCTCAGAGGCGGTAGAAGGGGAGGCGATGACCGAATCGGAGCCGAAGGCGGCATCGAAAACCTCGGCCACTGGTGCGTGGGCCGTGGCGTCGTTATCGGTGACCTCGCCGTGAGCGTAGTACTCAAAGGTCGGGTCTTGCTCGCTTCCGGACGCCACACACTCGGCCTTGACCATGCGCTCGAGGGAGGCATAGATCTTTTCCGCGAGTGCGGGATCGTAGTAGCGCGTATTGAGTACGAGCTCGGCGGATTCGGGAATGATGTTGTTTTTATCGCCGGAGTGTAGCTCGCCTACAGAGATGACAAAGAACTCGTGTGGGGCAACTTCGCGGCCCACGATAGCTTGGAGGCGGGTGACGATCATGGCCGCGATATAGGTGGGGTCGATGGAGTTATGGGGCATGGAGGCGTGGGCTGATTTTCCAAAGACGCGAATGCGCAGGGAATCGCAGCCGGCCATGATGGGGCCTGCGGTGTGGCGCACAGTACCGGCGCGGCCGGGCATGATGTGTTGTCCTAGGCAAATATCGGGACGAGGCACACGCTCGATGAGGTTATCGGCCAACATGTCCTTAGCCCCCACGGAGGATTCTTCGGCCGGTTGGAAAAGGGCGAGGAAGGTGCCGGACCAGGAGCTCCGAGAGGCGTCGAGAAGCGCGCAGGCACCCAGCAGCGCCGTGGTGTGCATATCGTGCCCGCAGGCGTGCATCTTTCCATTAGTGGCGGAATAGGACACGCCGGTGGCTTCCTCGACAGGCAACCCATCGAAGTCTGCGCGCAGCAAAGCAGTGGGCCCATCGCCGTTGCGGAAAATAGCGACCATACCAAAGCCGCCGATGTGTTCTACTACTTCGCAGTCAAAATCGGCGAGCTTGGCGCGGATGCGAGCGGCGGTGCGCTCCTCTTCATGCGAAAGCTCGGGGTGGCGGTGCAGGTCTTCGTAAAAGTCCTGCTGCCACCCCAGATCAGCTTCTTCAGAAGTGACAAGCTGGGCGATGCGGGCAGAATCAGACATGGTTTCACACCTTAGGGATTGGGTAGGGTTGGCGCTATGCCGGTTATTCAATTTGATGTTTTGGTTCCCAACGCGCAAGCAGAGCGCGTCGCGGAAATCTTTACCACCGCCACGGACAAGCTGGTGGAGAGTGGTTCGCTTTGCTCAGCTGACGTTACCCGCCCAGAGGCACCACAGTTTCCAGAGGGGTTGGAGGAGCAGCTGCGGCAAAATTATCGCGACGAGCATGAGGACCGCGACCTTGAGGACGCGAGCGTGCACCGCTACGACATTGCGGTGGCGGGCGTGAGTGGCTCGGTCAACCAGCTGGGCATGGTGCTCTCGCGCCTTCTCACCCCGCACGCAGTGCTGCCCAAGGACCACGTATTGCTTGAAGACGAGCTGGCACATGAGCGGCCCGCTATCTTCCCGTGGTCACTGTCCATTCGGCCTTAGAGCTGCTTGACGATGTCCCCGGCGGCCGCCGCTAGCTGCTGGGCCAACGAGCCTTCTTGGCTAAGGGGAGCGCAGTAGGCGTCGGTGTCGTGCTCGAAGGAGCCGGCGATAATGCCCACGGGAGTTCCGGCTTGTCGGGCGAGATCCGTGATGGTACCGACTGCCTTGCCGGTCAGAGACTGTTCATCAAAGCGGCCCTCGCCAGTAATGACGAGATCGGCAGCGGCGATCTTTTCCGGAAGGCCCAGTGCTGTGGCTACGTGCGTGCCGCCGGACAGGACGCGCACGTGTTCGTCTGAGCCCCAGAGGGTGCGCGAGAGCCAGGACAGGCCAATGGGAAGGCCACCCGCGGCGCCATAATATGCAGAATCTGCATCGGTGCCGGTAACCTCGCATGCTTGGAGCATGGCGCCGGCCAGCAGCGCTACTTGTTCGCCTTGAGCTCCCTTTTGCGGGCCGTACATGGTTGCTGCCTGCACTGGGGTAGCGCGGGTATCTGCTAACAAGGTGAAGTCGAGCATGCCCGCCTTGATATTGAGCTGCGCGGTATCGATGTGGTCCAGCTGAACGAGGGGAGCACCGCCCTTCGGCAGGGCATAGCCGCGGGCGTCGTGCGCAGCGGCGCCGAGTGCGGTGAGGATGCCCATCCCGGCGTCAATGCTGGCGGTGCCGCCCAATCCCAGCACGATCGAGGTAGCACCGCGGGTTTCTGCATCCGCGATCAGCACGCCAGTGCCATAGGAATCGGCGTGGAGCGGATCAAGGCTGTCCTGCACGGCGGGCAGCCCAGTGGCAGAGGCGACGTCAATGAACGCAGTGGTTCCGGCGAGAACATAGCTTGCCTGAGTCAAGCGGCCAATGGCGTCGGTAGTGGGCAGGGTAATGGTCTCGGCGGATTGTCCACCGGCCGCTGCTGCCTGTGCAAGGACAGCGGCGGTGCCTTCGCCGCCATCAGCCATGGGCAGGGTGGTCACTGTGGCGTCGGGAAGCGCCTGGCGCACTCCCATAGCAATGCTGGCTGCGGCCTCGGGCGCGGAGGCGGTGCCTTTAAACGAGTCTGGGGCGACGACAATATGCATGCCCGCAATTATAAAGCCCGTGTGCGATGGGGTACTGCGCGGCTTAAGATTCGAACGGACTACAGAAAATATCTATCTTTATTGTCGCTGGTAAAAGGGGTTACGTATCTACCTAGACCCTCGAACCTGCTTGCATTATCGGTAGTGTGATAGGAAACTGGTATCTGTTCTTACAAGTCCACAGAATGGAATGCACACCATGTCAGTAGATAGCCAAATCTCTGAGTACTACGACAAATTGCTCAAGCGCAATGCGGGAGAACCAGAATTCCACCAAGCGGTTTCTGAGGTCCTGGATTCGCTGAAAATTGTCCTAGAAAAAGACCCGCAGTACGCGGACTACGGCCTGGTGGAGCGCCTGTGTGAGCCTGAACGCCAGCTCATCTTCCGGGTGCCATGGATCGACGATAATGGCGACATCCAGGTCAACCGCGGCTTCCGCGTTCAGTTCAACTCCGCGCTCGGCCCCTACAAGGGTGGTCTGCGATTCCACCCCTCGGTCAACCTGGGCATCATCAAGTTCCTCGGCTTTGAGCAGATCTTCAAAAACTCCCTGACCGGCCTGCCCATTGGCGGCGGCAAGGGTGGTTCTGACTTTGATCCCAAGGGCAAGTCCGAGGTAGAGGTCATGCGCTTTTGCCAGTCCTTTATGACGGAGCTGCACCGCCATATTGGCGAATACCGCGACGTGCCGGCCGGTGACATCGGCGTCGGCGGCCGCGAGATCGGGTTCCTCTTTGGCCAGTACCGCCGCCTTACCACGCAGCACGAATCCGGCATCCTCACCGGCAAGGGGTTGACCTGGGGTGGCTCCCTGGTTCGTACTGAGGCCACGGGCTTTGGCACGGTCTACCTCACCAATGAGATGATGAAGACGCACGGCGAGTCTTTCGACGGCGCCAAGGTTATCGTCTCCGGTTCTGGCAATGTGGCCATCTACGCCGCAGCCAAGGCCCAAGAGCTCGGCGCCACCGTAGTTGCGATGTCTGATTCCTCCGGCTACATCACCACCCCGAATGGCGTGGACATTGAACTGCTCAAGGATGTAAAGGAAACCCGCCGTGAACGTATTTCCACCTACGCCGAAGAGGCTGGAAACGGAGTGGAATTCCACAAAGGCGGAAATATCTGGGAAGTAAAGGCAGACGTAGCTCTACCATGTGCCACCCAAAATGAGCTCGATGGCGAATCCGCAAAAAAGCTCGTTGACGGCGGCGTGCGCTACGTAGCCGAAGGCGCTAATATGCCGTCTACCCCAGAGGCGGTCCACATCTTCCAAGAATCCAAGATCAACTTCGCGCCGGGCAAGGCCGCCAACGCTGGTGGCGTTGCTACCTCCGCGCTAGAAATGCAGCAAAACGCTTCCCGTGACTCCTGGTCCTTTGAGTACACCGATGATCGCCTCCATGCGATCATGTCCAATATCTTTAAAAATATCGATAGCACGGCTAAGGAATATGACCGTGAGGGTGATTACGTTGCCGGCGCGAATATCGCTGGCTTCAAGAAGGTAGCGGACGCCATGCTGGCACAGGGCGTGATTTAGTAGCTCGCTTTTTCCTTCTTAGCTCCGCTTCTGCGCTGCCTTTGTGTAGTGGAGAAGGGGAGCTTGTGCTGTAAATACGCGCCATAGATTGTGTGAGTGGGCGGGTGGAAGGCGATTGTCGGCACTGGAGGGTAAATCCTCAGTACACACTCGGTGCGTGGCCTCCACGTCTGGCACGTGAGGGCATGTAAAATTCGCGGCATGTACCGTGTCTTTGAGTCCCTAGATGAACTAGTCCAGCACTTGGAAGAGGCCCATAGCCTCCCCATGACCTCTAATTGCATGGTTCCGCGCCATGAAATGCTCGCGCTTCTCGACGACCTCCGTAACGCCCTGCCCGTTGAGATTGATGACGCGCAGGATGTCTTGGATAAGCAGGATGAAATCCTGCACGGCGCCGAAGAGCGCGCGGATCAGACGATCAACGACGCTAATGCGCAGGCCGATGACATCGTGGGCCATGCTCGCGAAGAGGCGGATGCCACGGTCTCCCACGCAGAACAGCATGCCGCCAAGCTAGTGGCTGATGCTGAAGCTCGCGCTCAGTCCATGGTGGAACAGGCCCGCGCGGAAGCAGACCGCACCATCGCTCAGGCCAATGATGAATATGAACGTTCCGTTGCAGAAGGCCGCGCCGAGCAAGAGCGCATGGTTTCGGAATCGGAAGTTGTGCGCCGCGCTGATGAGGAAGCACACCGCATCGTGGAGTCCGCCCACGCCGAGTCCAACCGTCTGCGCAGTGAATGCGACGAGTTTGTAGACGGCAAGCTAAGTGAATTTGAAACCACCCTCAATGGACTGCTGCGCACCGTAAGCTCCGACCGCTCTGCACTGCGCGGCGGTGCCGGGGTCCGTTCCCGCGGCGGCGACTACCAGCCCTCGAGTCGTGCCGGCGGTGTTGCGGGCGGCTCCCGCTACGCAGAAGGCGAGAACTACGAGCGTCGCTATAACGAGCGCTAAACCTTTAAATTCTTTCTACCCTTAAGCTTCATTTCTTGGATGGAACTGAGTTCTGGAGCTTGAGGGGTGAGGGGATGGTTTGGCCCTTATATCAGGCACGGCTAAAGGCTCTGGTGGGTGGGCAGACGGTTTGTCGTACACCGTCTGCCCACCCACCAGAGCCTTAATGTTTTCCTACCAGTGCGGGCAGTTCAGGAGGCTGCGCGGGAGCCCGGCAGTGTGGTGGGCACTGCCGTATTTGCTGCATGGGGAGTAGCTGTTAACGGCGTGTGTGTGGACGTGGCGCTGCCTTCTTTCCTCGAGGTGAGATGCGCAGGCACGGCGGATTGGATGGCCATACATGCTGCAATGACCGTGGTCACTAAGCCAGGGAAAAGGAATGCAACAAGCGCGGTAAAGAAATAGGAAGACAGCGACGTCAAAGAACTATCACTAAAGTTCTGCGGAAAGCACACGGCGCACAGACTCACTAGCGCACCTGTGGCGACAAGCATGGTGCCCACAGAAATAAGCGCGGTGGGAATGGTCTCTCGAGAGAACCAGGTAATGGCGCCTGCGCTTAGGGAAAAGATGAGTGCTCCGGTAAGCACCGACAGGTCCATGCCGGTGGGCAATACCAGGATGGTGCCGGCTATCAACCCAGCGATGATGCTGCAGATGAGTGCAGTAAAGAGGCGAATCCCACTAGCACCATAGATACCTGAACGGTCCGGCTGTGGAGTGGCGTGCACGAGCGTGCCGGCAATGGTTAATACCGCGGCAGGAAGGCAGCTAAACACGACGAATCCGAGTGCGATGCTGCGGGGATCCGTGGAGGCTAGCGCCAAGTGGTAAGTCATGCCTCCACACTAAAGGCGGCTTTGGCTTGGGAAAAGGCTAATCCGGAAAGGCATAGGCCCTTTTACTTTAAACGACAGACTCTTGACAGAAAGTTTGCCTGTGCGGGCCGCTAGGCGGAGTTTGCGGGGCAAGGTAGACTACCTAGTGTTATGACATCACCATTGAAGTTCGATGTGGGCGAATTGTTGAACGCCCAAGGCGCTGACGCACTGCCGGAGCAACGCACCCAGACCGGCCCCGCACCTGAGAGGATCGGCGTCGAGATGATCGCTATTCCGAAGGGTGAGGAGCTCACCGTAGACGCCACCTTGACCCCTCTAGGTGCAGGTGTCTTGGTGGACGCCAACGTATCCGGACGGTTGACAGGGGAATGTTCCCGCTGCTTGAAGGAACTGCACCCGCAGCTGGATCTCCACGTCACGCAGGTCTTTGCCGCCGATGACTCCTTTGTCTCTGGCGATGATCCTGCAGCCGATGATGAAGGTTCCGGAGATGAGATTCCGGAGATCGAGGATGATGAGCTGGACCTTTTGCAGGCCGTGATCGATGAGGCAGGCCTCAACCTTCCCTTCGCGCCGGTGTGTGAGGACGGCTGTGAGATTGACACGCCTGAAGGGGTGACCACCGGTATCTCTGGCGAAGAAGAGGAAGACAAGGTCGATCCCCGCTGGGCTGGTTTGGAGAAGTTCCTATGAGCCGCAAAAAGAAGCTAACCGGGGAAGAGGCACTGGCAGCCGAATTTGCTGCAGTAGACCACAGCCCACTGTTGGAATCGCTCGGCGTGGACTTGCAGCCAGAACACCTGCGTTTGGCGCTTACTCACCGCTCGTTTGCCAATGAGAATGGGCATTTGCCTAATAACGAGCGCTTGGAGTTTCTGGGCGATGCGGTGCTGGGCCTGTCGGTGGCCTCCCAGCTCTACATCACTTATCCCTCTCGTCCGGAATCGGATATTTCCAAGATGCGTGCCTCGATCGTCTCGCGCTATGGCCTATCGGATATCGCCCGGGAGATAAACCTCGGCCCGCACATTTTGCTGGGCAAGGGCGAGCAGTCTACTGGTGGACGCGATAAGGATTCCATTCTTGCCGATACCACCGAGGCAATCTTTGGCGCCATCTACCGCGAGCATGGATTCGAAACCGCGCGAGATGTCATCTTGCGCTTGTTTGCAGAAAAGATCGACAACGCCACTGTGAGCGGTCGCCACCTAGATTGGAAGACCACCCTGCAGGAGCTGTGCGCCGAGCTTAAGGCACCGATGCCGGTCTACTCGGCTACCTCTACCGGCCCTGAGCATGACCAGACCTTTAACGCGGTAGCCACCGTTGCTGGTCTGACCGTGGGCAATGGAGTGGGCCATAATAAGAAGCTGGCCGAGCAGCAAGCAGCTCAGGAGGCCTGCCAGACTTTGCGCGAGACTCCTCTCTTGGTCCAGGGCACCGCGCATAAAGAAGGCTAAGTATGCCGGAACTGCCGGAAGTCGAGTCCGTCCGCCGGGGTCTGGAGCCCCACGTGGTGGGGCGGACTTTTGAGTCTGTGCACGTCCTGCACCCACGTGCCAACCGTGGCCAAGATGAGCCACTCTCCGGTCTTCTTGTCGGTAAAGAGATCGCCGCTGTGGCTCGGCGAGGCAAGTTTATGTGGCTGGAATTTGTGGGCGAAGATTTCATGGATCCCCACCGCGACGTCCTCTTCATCCACTTAGGCATGTCGGGTCAGGTTCGAATCGGCTCGACCGATTCGCCGCATCTGCGCATTAGCGCCCAGCTAAGCGGTGGGATAGAGCTTAGCTTTGTAGACCAGCGCACCTTTGGATATTGGCTCTATGCACCGTGGGCGAAGATCGCGCACATTGGCATTGACCCGTTGGAACCCGACTTCGACATTGTGGCTACCGCGCGGCGCCTGCGGGCAAAGAAAACTGCAGTAAAGACCGCACTGTTAGACCAAACCCTGGCTTCTGGAATCGGCAATATCTATGCCGATGAATCCCTGTGGGCGGCACAGATTCCGCCCCGCAAAAGGGCATCGACGTTGCGGCAAAAGGATGCCGTAGCCCTGCTCGAAGCAGCCCAAGAGGTTATGGCCGCCGCCCTAAAAGTGGGTGGCACGAGCTTCGATTCCTTGTACGTCAACGTGAATGGTGAATCGGGGTACTTCTCGCGGTCCTTGGCCGCGTATGGGCGGGCTGGCCAGCCCTGTCAGCGCTGCGGAACGCCCTTGGAGCGCTGTGTAATTTCAGGGCGTTCCACCCATTTCTGCCCCCATTGCCAATAAGTTGTGGCGCATGGGGTTCACGTTGTGAACCTCAAGGCAGTAAATTATTCTGCATGGATTTTCTTGAAAATGTCGTAACGACATTTAATGACGGCGTCTGGTCGTGGATTCTGCCCTGGCTGCTCATCGCTGCGGGCCTATTCTTCGGCATCCGTACCGCTTTGGTGCAGGTGCGCATGGTGCCGGATATGTTCCGCGCCGTCGTCGAGCGACCCAAGGGGGAAGGTCGCGATGAGGACGAGGACTATGGCGGCATCTCTGCTTTCAAGGCCTTCACTATTTCGGCCGCCTCCCGCGTCGGCACCGGTAACGTGGCTGGCGTGGCCGTGGCCATTTCCGTGGGCGGCCCAGGTGCTGTCTTTTGGATGTGGCTCATCGCCATCCTTGGTGGTGCAACTGCATTCATCGAATCCACCCTGGCGCAGCTGTGGAAGGTGCGCGATGGTGATGGTTACCGTGGTGGCCCTGCGTACTACATGAAGCGCGGTTTGGGCTGGGGCCCGCTTGGCGCTCTTTTCTCCATCGCTATCGCCTTTACCTTTGGTTTGGTCTACAACGCCTTCCAGACCAACGCCATCGCGGATGCGGTGTCCTTCTCTTTTGACCGCGATGACACCATGTTCCGTGCCATCATCGGTGTTGTTATCGCCGTGGTTGCAGGCCTCATCATCTTTGGCGGTGTTAACCGCATTGCCAATATCACCCAGATCATCGTGCCTTTTATGGCGGTGGCCTACCTGCTTGTCGGCGGTTTTGTAGTCATCGCGAACTTTGACAAGGTGCCGGGAATGATTGGCGATATTGTCGGCCACGCTCTGGGTATTAAGGAAATCGCTGGCGCCGGTCTCGGTGCGGCCATGATGAAGGGTATTCAGCGCGGACTGTTTTCCAACGAAGCTGGCGAGGGCTCTGCTCCGAATGCAGCGGCTACCGCGGCAGTCTCGCACCCAGTCAAGCAGGGCCTGGTGCAAACCCTTGGCGTGTACTTCGACACCTTGGTGGTGTGTACCATCACCGCCTTTATCATCTTGCTGGGGCCGGAGATTGCCTACGGCGCCGAAGCAGAAGGCGTCTCCTTGACCCAGGCGGCTTTGTCTTCTGAGGTGGGCGAGTGGGGCATCCACTTCGTCAGCTTCATCCTCTTCTTCCTAGCTTTCTCCTCTATCCTGGGCAATTATTACTTGGCGGAATCTAACCTGGAGTACCTCACCCAGAGCAAACCTGCGCTGGTAATTTTCCGCCTCGTCGTGCTTTTCTTTGTCTGGTTCGGCGCAGTGGGCTCTCTGCCTCTGGTCTTTGCCTTGGCCGATACCGGTGCGGCAACCATGGTGATCCTCAATATCATCGCCATCGTGCCACTATCCGGTGTGGCGATTAAGTTGCTCAAGAATTACAACGAGCAGCGCAGCCACGGCATTGACCCGGTATTCCACCGCGATATGATGCCGGAGCTGAAGGGCGTAGAGTGCTGGGACGGATCGGATCCTGTCACTCGCCGCAGCGAAGAGGATCGCCGCGTGTTGCGCGATAAGGGACACCACGACCGCTATTAGAAATTAGGGAGGCCGCATGGCACTGGAAAGAATGACCGCTTTTGTCCATGGGCACGTCCAAGGCGTGGGCTTTCGGTGGTGGACGCGCTCCCGTGCCCTTGAGCTCGGCTTGAGCGGGCATGCCACCAATCTGAGCGATGGCCGGGTGCAGGTGGTAGCAGAAGGCCCGCGGGAGAAATGCGAGGAATTGCTGGGCCTCCTCAAAGAGCAGCCGAGTACGACCCGCCGCCCGGGAACGGTGGATCTGGTCGTCGAACAGTGGGCTGCCCCTAAGGGCGAATCTGGTTTCATCGAACGCTAACTCGCAGCATAAGCAGGCCGGAGCGAGCGTACAGGCTCGGCTGGGCAGCTGCGTTCAAGGCTTGCTAAACTTACCCAAATGCACCTGAAATCGCTGACGCTGAAAGGCTTCAAATCATTCGCGTCGGCGACGTCTCTGAAATTCGAGCCAGGAATTTGCGCCGTCGTCGGACCGAATGGCTCCGGCAAGTCCAATGTGGTCGACGCCCTGGCCTGGGTTATGGGTGAGGGAAGCGCCAAGACGCTGCGCGGTGGAAAGATGCAGGACGTCATCTTTGCCGGCGCTGGTGACCGCAAAGCGCTGGGGCGCGCCGAGGTCACCCTCACCATTGATAATGCGGACGGTGCGCTGCCAATCGAATACTCGGAAGTGTCGGTCACCCGCCGCATGTTCCGGGATGGCGCCAGCGAATACGAAATCAATGGCTCCAAAGCGCGCCTGATGGATATTCAGGAGCTGCTATCTGATTCCGGTATTGGCCGCGAGATGCACATTATCGTTGGTCAGGGCAAGCTTTCTGAAATTCTAGAATCGCGGCCCGAAGATCGGCGCTCGTATATCGAAGAGGCCGCGGGCGTGCTTAAGCATCGCCGCCGTAAGGAAAAGGCACAGCGCAAGCTCACCGGCATGCAGGCCAATTTGGATCGCCTGCAGGACCTTACTGATGAGTTGGGCAAACAGCTCAAGCCTTTGGCCCGCCAAGCAGAGGCCGCGCAGCGCGCCGCCACTGTGCAGGCTGATCTGCGCGACGCCCGCCTGCGGCTGGCAGGAGATAGAGTGGTGCGCCTGCGCAGCAAGTTTCAGGAGGCCGAGCGCGCGGCCGAGGTTTTGGCCGAGCAAGTAGAAGAAGTTACCGCGCAGCTGGAAGAAGCAACGGGTTCTCAGTTAGAAGTGGAAGCCCAGCTGGAAGAGGTAAACCCCAAGGCGGAGGCGGCTCAAAAACTGTGGTTCGACCTGTCCACGCTATCCGAGCGCATTTCCGCGACCCAGCGCATTGCGGAGGAACGAGCGGCCAATGCCGGCGCACAGGTGGCCTATTCTGGCCAGGATCCGGATGACCTAGAGGCTCGTGCTGCCCGCGCGGACGAAGAGCATGCGGAGCTTCTCGCCGCGGCAGAGGAAGCTGCGGAACGACTGGAGGCTATCCGCGAGGAGGTAGCAGAGCGTCGTGAGGCATTCGAAGCCGCTGAGCGCGAGCACATGGCGCAGCTGCGTGCTATTGCGGATAGGCGCGAGGGCGTCGTCCGCCTCATCGCCGCAGAAGAAAAGGCGGCAGGGCAGGTAACTTCGGCAGAAGAGGAGCTGGCGCGTCAAGAGGAGACCTTGACTTCTACCAAGCAGCGCACCCAAGCTGCCCAGGCGGAAGCCGATGAGGTGGCGGATAAGCTGCAGTCTTTGGCCGGCGAGCGTGAGCCGCTCGAGGAAGCGCATGTGCGAGCGGCCAGTGAATCGGGTGCGGCCGATAAGCGTTTGGAGCAGCTACGCGATGAGCAGCGCGAGCGCGAGCGCGCCGTCTACACGTTGCGCTCCCGCATCGATACCCTGGCTCAGACTGCACCGGAAAAGATTGAGGTAGGCGAGCATTTCCAACCGCTGGCCGAGTTCATTACCACCAAGTACGAGACCGCGGTAGCTGCCGCGTTGGGTGCTTTTGCAGAGGCCCAGGCCGGCGAGATTTCTGCCCAGCTGATTGCGGACTTGGAAAAGGGCACGCGCTCCGCTCTTATCGACGTCTCCGTGGCCGCCCCTTCCTCTTCCTGGCGCGTGGATGCG
The DNA here is from genome assembly GCF_022347435.1 of Corynebacterium sp. ACRPE. Lineage (NCBI taxonomy): Bacteria > Bacillati > Actinomycetota > Actinomycetes > Mycobacteriales > Corynebacteriaceae > Corynebacterium > Corynebacterium sp. ACRPE. Next base: position 16,457 of record NZ_JAKRNA010000026.1, read on the forward strand.
ACTTTGCCCGCAGGCACCTCGTGGTTGCTCGACCACATTGCGGTGGTCCCGGAAGTTTCCGCCGCGCTGCACCGCCTCCTTGCGGATGTCGTGCTCGTCTCCGATGTCACGGAGGCGAAAAAGCTGGTGGCCGAGGACCCCCGCCTGCGTGCGGTCACCGAATCCGGCGTGGTGCTGGGTGAAGGTTGGGTAGAAGTAGGCACCGGTGCTTCCTCCACCGTTGAGGTTTCCGCCCGCATCACGGAGGCAGAGGAGCAGTTGGAATCTGCCACGCAGGAGCTGGAAGAACTCTCCGGCACGCTTGAGGGCGCGAAGATCGCTGCGGAGGATGCCCGGGTGACTGCAGCCTCGGCGAAGGCTGCCTTGCGCGAGCACGATACTGAAGTTGATGCGTGGAAGCGCGACCATCAGCGCCTGCTCAAGCAATACGAGGCCAATAAGAATGAGCACGAGAAGGCCGCAGCGCGCGCGACCGAGATCGAGGTCAAACTGACCGAGGCCCGCACGCAGCTTGCCGACGCCCGCGATAGGCTCGCCCGCGTCGATGCGGACGAGCAGCCCGACGAGCCCTCTTCGGTAGAGCGCGACGAGGCCTCTGCAGCATTAGAGCAGGTCAAGTCCATGGAAATGGAGGCGCAGGTGGCAGCCCGCTCGGCCCAAGACCACGTGGGTCAGGTAGCGGGGAAGGGGGAGGCATTGCGTCGCCAAGCGCAGCATGAACGCCAAGCCAAGGCCCGCCATGAGCAAGCAATGGCGCGGCGCAAGGCCCAGGGAGAGTTGGCCGGTGCGGTAGCCAAGCATTCACGCGATCTGGCCGCGCGCGCCACGCAGCTGCTTGAGCGCGCTACCTCTGAGCGCGATGACTACTTTGCGCAGCGCACCTCCTTAAACTCGCAGCTGCAGCAGGTCAAGCAACATGTCTCGGCCGCGCGGCAGCAGCTGGACCGGCTGACCAATCGCGCCCATGACTCGGAAATTGCTCGCTCCCAGGCGCAGGTGCGTGTGGACGAAGCAGAAGCCAAGATTGTGGAACAGCTGGGCATTGCGATTTCGGATCTCTTGCAGGACTACACTCCAGGCGAAGATTTCGACCGCGGGGCGGAAAACGCGCGCTTGAAGCAAGCAGAAAAGGACCTCAATTCACTAGGCAAGGTCAATCCGCTCGCGCTGGAAGAATACAAGGCTTTGGAGGAGCGCTATTCCTTCCTGTCCACTCAGTTAGAGGATGTCATCCAAGCCCGCAAGGATCTTGCGGGCGTTATCGAAGACGTAGACGCGCAGATTTTGCAACTGTTTACAGATGCATGGCACGACGTCGAAGCAGAATTTCCAAAGGTTTTCCAGACCCTTTTCCCCGGTGGCGAGGGACGCCTTATCCTCACAGAGCCGGAGGACATGCTCACCACCGGCATCGAGGTGGAAGCACGCCCACCGGGCAAGAAGGTCAAGCGCCTGTCCTTGCTATCTGGTGGCGAGAAGTCGCTTACTGCGCTTGCGATGCTGGTAGCCATCTTCCGCGCCCGTCCCAGCCCGTTCTATGTCATGGACGAGGTTGAGGCAGCGCTTGATGACGTCAACCTGCGCCGCCTCATTGCCCTCTTTGAGGAGCTGCGAAAGGACTCGCAGCTCATCGTCATTACGCACCAAAAACCGACGATGGATGTTGCCAACGTCCTTTATGGCGTAACCATGCGCGGCGATGGTGTTACTCGCGTGATTTCGCAGCGCATGAATCCCGCAGGCAGCGCCCCTGGAACGGAGCAAGCCAGCGAGGATGCTACTCGCTTGGGCGTAGATGCTCCCCGCGGTAACGAACCGGGGAAGTAGCCTGGGGTTCGTCCACTTCCCGCAGGACCCCTTCCGCTATAGGAGGGGGTTTGACGTGCCGCGAGCTGAGAAGACTGGCACTATAGAGGCATGAATTCTTTATGGTTATGGATCGGCATTGCGATCGTCGTCATCGTGCTGATTATTCTTCTCGTGGTAATCGGCAAAAAGCGCGGCGACGCCAAGAAGGTGTCCTTTGATAAGCCTGCTGAGGAAGAACCGAAGCAGCTGACCCAGGAGCAAAAGTCCGGCAACTATCAAGCCAAGTCCGGCTTTAACTTCGCTCCTGCTGGCGGCGCTAAGGAAGCGCAGAAAGCCCCGGTTCAGGCGGACAAACCCGGCGCGAACAAGCCTGCCCCAGAAAAACACGCTCAGTCGCAGCAGGCCGCTAAGGCAGAGCCGAATGCTACCGCCATCGCCAACGAGCAGCTCAGCGGCAAGACCTCGCAGCCGAAGGAAAAGCCGCAGGCACAGGCTAAGCCGCAGGCTGATAAGCCACAGTCTGCTCAGCCCACGACTGATGCCGCGGCAAACAAGCCCGTGGCCGACAAGCCTATGGCAGACAAGTCTGTGGCAGAGGAACCAGAAACCAAGACGGCACCTCAGCAGGAGAAGCCGGCGAAGACCGACAAGCCGGCAGAGCCTTCTAAGCAGGCCCAGGCCCAAGCGCCAGCGGAGGAGAAGAAGCAAGCGGCAGAATCTTCCGCTGATAAGGCAGACAAATCCCAGTCCAAGGGAGCTGGCGCTGCGGCGGCGGCTGCTGCTGGCGCGGCAGGCGTAGCGGGTGCGGCAGCTGGGGCGTCGGAAAGCGAAGAATCGCAGGCGGACCGTGCCCCAGAAAAGGCTGAGCAACCAGAAGCTGCACCCAAAGCAGAAGAGCCGGCAGCTTCCGAAAAGGCAGAAGATCCAGAAGACGTTGTCTCCGTGGAGAATGCCGAGGTAGAAGAGGAGTCCCCAGTCTTCGACGAGGTTGTTGAAGACAATGATGCGGAAGACATCGAGGAGCGGGTGGACGACCGCGAGGAGGCCGAAGAGGCCGCAGCTGCTGCCGAGGCGCAAACCGGTGCAGCCGAAGCTGCCAAGGAACAGACCGAGGCTCCAGAGGGCGAACCTGCTCCAGCGCCAGCTCCGCAGGATGATATCGCACCCGCCGGTGGGCGTCTTGGCCGTTTGCGCGGGCGCCTTTCGCGCTCGCAAAATGCCATCGGCCAAGGGCTCATGGGAATTTTGTCCGCAGGCGATCTGGATGAAGACGCCTGGGAGGAAGTCGAAGACACGCTCATCATGGCGGATTTGGGCACCAAGTCCACGATGAAGGTGACCGATTCCCTGCGCGAGAAGATTGCAGAGCGCGGCGTCTCCAGCGAGGATGAGGCACGTGCCATGCTGCGCGAATGCCTGATTGAAGCAGGCCATCCAGAGATGGATCGCTCCATTAAGGCCATGCCGAATGAGGGCAAGCCGGCCATCGTGATGGTCGTCGGTGTCAATGGCACCGGTAAAACCACAACCACCGGCAAGCTTGCTCGCGTGCTGGTAGCCATGGGCCACAAGGTCCTTTTGGGTGCGGCCGATACTTTCCGTGCTGCGGCCGCTGATCAGCTTGAGACGTGGGGTCGCCGCGTTGGCGCCGATACCGTGCGCGGCAAGGAAGGCGCTGACCCAGCATCGGTAGCCTTCGACGCGGTAGCAACCGGCGTGGAACAGCAAGTAGATGTGGTCTTGGTCGACACCGCAGGCCGCCTCCACACCTCCACGGACTTGATGGACCAGCTGGGCAAGGTCAAGCGCGTGGTGGAGAAGAAGACCGATGTGGACGAGGTCCTGCTGGTATTGGATGCCACGGTGGGGCAGAACGGCCTTACTCAGGCGCGTATTTTCCGCGAGGTAGTAGATATTACCGGTGTGGTTCTTACCAAGCTGGATGGTACTGCCAAGGGCGGCATCGTCTTCCAAGTACAAGAAGAATTGGGTGTTCCAGTCAAGCTTGTGGGCTTGGGCGAAGGCGCCGATGATCTCGCGCCATTCGAAGTTGAAGGCTTCGTCGACGCCCTGTTGGGTGAGAAGTAGCAGCTAACCTTTCTAACTCCCCCTGCATATCGGGTGCCACGTACGTGCACCACGGTGTGCTGGGGGAGTCCTTCGTTTTCATGGGAGAGTTATAGCGTGCAGCAATCTCGCGAATTCTTTTCGCTCTCATCTCGCTGTCAGTTCGCAGACTATGCAAAAAGGCCTATGCATTTGGCGCGGGAAAAAGTCCTGCTGAGCGCCTGTGAATTCTCTGCCTGTGAGCGTAATTGTGGCGGTTGTGCTCGCCTTTTATGAATCGGTAGGGAGTGCTGCAATGTGGTTTGACCTTGGCGGGAATGGTAGCCTGAAAGGGCTGTATTTAATGCGAAATTCGCATTAAACCTAGACCAAGGTTCGTGAGGCAAGTATTTCGTGACGCTACTTTATGCAGTCCTCCTCGCGGCGCTGGCAGTGATCTTGGCACCGGTAACCGTAAAGGTTATTGACCGAAAGGCAGGCTATCCACTAGCTGGCCTTTTTCTTATTGCAGCGGTCCTCATCGCCAAGGAATTTCCTGCCATTGCAGCCGGGGAGGAATTAAGTTTCCACGCCACTTGGGTGCGTGATTTCATCGCACCAGGCGTCGACGTAAGTTTTGCTCTCCGCGGGGACGCGTTGAGCATCTTCTTCGCTATGTTGGCGCTGGTCATTGGCGCCGTCGTTTTCACCTATTCGGCGGCCTATCTGCCCAAGAATGAGGGCAACACCAGCTTTTATACCTTGATGACAGCGTTCACGCTGTCCATCTTGTTGCTGGTTCTGGCCAACGACGTGGTGGTTTTGTTCCTTGCCTGGGAGCTAGTCTCCTTGGCTTCGTTTATGTTGATCGCTCGCTCCGGTTCCGGCGGCGAGGCTGGTTCGCAGCGGACACTGATCCTGACCTTCATTGGCGGATTGACCCTGCTGACCGGCTTGGGTATCGCCGCGACGGTGACCGGAACGACTACCGTTTCTGATATCTTGGCGTCCCCTGTATGGACGGAACGCCCAGGGGTAACGGCAGCCGTAGCCGTGTTGATTGCGGCGTCCGCCTTTACCAAGGCGGCGCAGTTCCCATTCCATTTCTGGTTGCCAGAGGCTATGGCCGCCGCCACGCCGGTATCGGCTTTCCTTCACGCGGCAGCGGTGGTCAAGGCCGGTGTGTACCTGCTTATTCGCTTTTCCACCATCTTCCACGATGTGGCGGTGTGGAATTGGTTGCTCATCGTCGTAGGCATGGGCACCGCGGTCATGTCCGCGGTATTTGCAGTGCAGAAGACGGATCTGAAAAAGCTTACGGCCTATTCCACCGTCTCCCATCTGGGCTGGATCGTTGCCACCATCGGTGTGGGCACCCCGTTCGCTATCGCCGCAGCGCTGGTCCACACTCTGGCGCACGCGCTGTTTAAGTCCTCGCTGTTTATGCTCATTGGCGTCATCGACCACGAGGCTGGGTCGCGCGATATTCGCCGCCTTGGACCGCTGTGGAATAAGATGCCGTGGACCTTCGGTTCCGTAGTAATCGGTGCAGCCTCGATGGCTGCGGTGCCACCGCTTTTGGGCTTTGTGTCCAAGGAAGGAATGCTTACCGCGTTTGAAGACGCCCAGATTGGCGGCGCGGGCCAGGTAATCCTTCTCATCGTTGCCGGTATCGGTGCTTTCTTTACCTTTACTTACTCCGCAAAGATTGTCTTCGGCGCCTTCTTTGACGGACCTCGCGACATGGGAGATGTCCATGAAGCACCAGTGTCGCTGTGGCTACCTGCAGCTTTGCCGGGCTTTATGTCTCTGCCGCTGGTATTTGTGCTCGGGCTCTTTGATGCCCCGATCGATGATGCAGTGGCTGCCGTGGGATTGGAGCATCATTCGCACCTTGCCCTCTGGCACGGGCTCAACGTTCCTTTCCTTATCTCGCTAGTGGTCCTCATCCTCGGTATTGCCGGTATCTTTGCCCGCAAGAAGATGTGGGCAAGCTTTGAAGCCCACGAGTTCATGCCGCGTAGCGGCAATGATTTGCTGTACTCCTTGATGAAGGGCTGCTCCCAGTTGGGGCGCGTCTTGGGCAAGATGTCCGACTCGCATAATCCATCCCGCCACATGCTGCCGATTGTCATTTTGATCATCGTGCTGGTTGCCACCACCCTCATCCGCGATGGCGTCGACGGGGTAGCACTGCAGCCACGGGTGGATGGTTTGGATAACCCATGGGACCTGCTGCCACTGGGCATCATCGCCCTAGCGATGTTTGGACTAGTGCGCACCCAGAACCGCTTGACGGGTGCCATCATGATTGGCATTGCCGGCTCGGGCGTGACCCTGCAGATGTTCCTGCTGGGCGCACCTGACGTGGCGCTGACCCAGTTTATGGTGGAGGCCCTGTCCGTCATCGTCATGATGATGGTGCTGCGCTACCTGCCAGAAACCTTCCATCCGGTGAAGAACAAATCCCGCAAGACCGGCTCCATCGTCATTGCGGTCTTGGCCGGTGTGGCTGCGTTCCTGGGCGTGTGGGGACTCATGGGCCGCCACGAGCGCTCCGATTTGGCCATGTGGTACCTGGACAATGCTCCGGATATCACCGGCGGCGACAATGTTGTCGCTACTATCATCGTGGAATTCCGTGCACTCGATACCTTGGGCGAGCTTTCCGTTCTGGGTATGGCTGCGGTGGTTATTGCAGCCATCACTACGACGTTGCCGCGATTCCCGTTCAAGTCGGGTACACGCCCAGCACCGTTTGGCCAGTCCCAGCTGAACTCCGTGCCATTGCGCAAGGGCGTGCACGTTGTCATCCCGCTGTTGGTCATTATGTCCGTCATCGTTTTCTTCCGCGGGCACAATGCCTCCGGTGGTGGCTTCCCCGCAGCGCTGATCATGGGCGCGGCAATCGGGCTTATCTATCTGTCCCGTGGCTCCGATGAGATTGTTTTCGGCCGCATGACTCCGATTCACCTGACCGGTATCGGCATCATCACCGCCTTGATCGCCGGCTTTGTGGGTTACTTGCACCACGGCTTTGGCAATGGTGGCTTCTTGGCTGCAATTCATGCCGAGGCCTTTGGCCAACACTGGACCACCTCGCTCATCTTCGACTTGGGCATCTACCTAGCAGTGCTGGGTATGTTGACCATGGCGATTAACGCATTGGGTGGCTACTTGCGCCCAGGCACGGAGCGTGACTTCTTGCCATGGGTTCATGATGATGATTCCGCGCTGCCGACGACTCCACGCATTTCGCTCGAGGATGTCGACGATCCGTACCCAGACCCGATCAACCCTTCGACCGATCCGTTGGCCTTGCTGACGCCTTCGGAAGCAAAGACGAAGAGGAAGAATAAGCGCTCCGTGGCTAACCGGGGAGGGGAGAAGTAATGATCCTTGCACTGACTATTGCTTTACTCATCGGCAGTGCTGTCTATCTCATCCAGCAGCGCGGCCTGGTACGCATCGTGTTGGGCATGATGACCTTTGGCCACGGTGCCAACCTGATGCTGCTGGCTACGGGCGTGTATTCCTACCGCGGAGAGTCCTTCCCATCCCAGGTTCCGCACGATCAGATGGCCGACCCGCTGCCGCAGGCCTTTGTGCTGACCGCCGTCGTTATTTCCATGGCAACCTCGACCATCTTGTTGACGATGGCGGCCATGGGCAAGAACGACGACACCGACGTGGTGGAGCCGGTTGATGACAACACCATCGACCATGCCTTTTCGACCTTGGGTCGAGACGCCCAAAATCGCCAAATTTTGGAAGAGTCCACCAATCAGCTGGACCGAATCGGTCAGGTGGACCACAACACTCCCGTTGCAGAACGCGGGGCAACTCAACAGAAGGAGGATGACAAATAATGGCTGATGCTGTAGCTCAACTCCTTCCGCTATTTCCAGCGGTCCCGCTGATTGCAGCGGCCTTCGCGCTGCTAGCACCGTGGCGTGCGGTGCGCGATTCCATCATGCTTATCATCCCGGGCGTTGGAATTTTCGCCGGCTTGGGCCTGCTCATCTACACCATGAACAATGGGGTAGTAGCCCATACCGTTGGCCTCTACCAAGGCAATGTGGGTATCCCGTTTGCGGCCGATGCCTTCTCCGCGTTGATGATCATTACTACGATGATCGTCGCGTTTGGTGCCAACTGGTTTGCCATTGTGGGCGGAGAGACTAAGTCTCGCTACTATCCTTCGCTCACCCTGATCTTGATCACTGGTGTGTGCGGCGCATTGCTCACCGCCGACCTCTTTAACTTCTTCGTCTTTATTGAGGTCATGCTTTTGCCGTCCTATGGCCTTATCACCATGTCTGGTACGTGGTCGCGCTTGGCAGCCGGCCGTGCCTTCGTCTTGGTTAACCTTTTCGCCTCCACCTTGTTGGTTGTTGGCGTGGGTTATATGTATTCGGTTACCGGTGCGGTTAACCTGGGCGCGCTGAAGGGCGCAGCGGCAGGCAATGGGCCGGTGACCGTGGCAGCAGGCTTGATCCTCATTGCGATTACCGCCAAGGCCGGCGTGTTCCCCGTGCAGTCGTGGCTGCCACGCACCTACCCAGGGACCTCGGCCGCGGTGATGGGCCTGTTTTCCGGCCTGCACACCAAAGTGGCCGTCTACATGCTCTACCGCCTCTACGTGCAGCTATTCGATCTGGAACAGCGCTGGAATGTGATGATCATTGTCATCATGATTATTTCCATGATGATCGGTGCCTTCGGCGGCCTAGCGGAAAATTCCATTCGCCGCGTCCTCGGCTACCAGATGCTCAACGGCATGCCTTTCATTTTGGTCATGCTTGCGTTCACCTCTGATGACCCACGTCGTGCACTGGCAGCTGGCATCATGTACACGATTCACCACATGCTGACCGTTGGTTCGCTGATTTTGGCTTCTGGTGCCATTGAGGAAACCTACGGCACAGGCTTGCTCAGCAAGCTTTCCGGCCTTGCTCGCCGCGACCCCATCATCGCCTGGATCTTCGCTGCCGGTGCATTCTCCGTCGTGGGCTTCCCACCGTTCTCGGGAATGTGGGGCAAGCTGATGATTGTCTTCGAGATTGCCCGCGTGGGCGGTGCTTGGGCCTGGATTGCTATCGCGGCCATCATCATCGCTTCCTTCGCTGCCTTCTTGGCCATGCTGCGCGTGTGGCGCAAGGTCTTTTGGGGCAAGGGCCTGCCGGAGGACAAGGTCCCAGATGAATTGGTCATCCGCAAAAAGCTCATGGCCCCATCCGCGGCTCTCATCCTTGGTTCGCTGTGCATGTTCATCTTCTCCGGCATCGTCCTCGATGTCGTGGATTCTGCAGCGGAGCAGCTGCTGGATACTAACGCATATACTGAAACCGTCTTGGGAGATGAGCCGATTGCCGTTCCCAATATCGATGAAATCCAGGAGGGCCGTTAAATGAACGCAATTGTGTATGCATTGTGGCTCATCAAGGAGATTTTCGTCGCCGGCATTAGCTTGGCACTGGCGGCCTTCAAACCGGATAACGAATATAACCCGGTTATCATTCGTTACCCACTGCGCGTGACTAGCGCCTGGGAGATCTTCTGGTTTACGTCCTCCATTACCGCAACCCCGGGCACGCTCTCGCTCGGTTTGCGTGAACCGCCCCGCAAGGGTCTGCCCCGCATCGTGCTGGTACAGGCCGTCCAAGGATCCGACCCAGCGGGAATCGTCGCTGATCTTGCTGATATGGAACAGCGCCTCGCCCCGCGGGTTAAGGACATCGATTACGGCGTCCCGGGGCAAGGGGAGACTACAGAATTGGATGAGGCTTTCTACGAGTATCCGCTCGAGTCCGTCGGTCGTTATATGCGCTCGCCAGACTTGGCTCGGGCGGAGGACACTCCGCTTTCAGAAAGCGAAGCGGACGTCGAAAAGCCAAAGCGCCGCGCACGCAACGTACAACGCAGAAAGGAGACCGAGCGATGATTGACTTTGCCACATTGTCCCCGTTCGGCTGGGTCGTATTTGTATGCGTATTCATCATGGGCATCGCCACGTGGTGCGGCGTGCTGCTGGCGCTTCGCACGCGCGATGAGCTCACCCGCGCCATTACCTCGGATATCGTTTTCTACGGCATGATCTGCATGTATTTAGCGTGGTCGATGACGAATAATGCCCCGATGGCGTATTACATTGCACTCCTCGGAGCCATTGCCGCCGGTGTGCTACCGACGCTATCGATGGCCCGCATTATTTCGAAGGGTAGGCGATAAACCATGGCCATCTCTGAAATTATCGCTTCGGTCCTGCTTATCATCGCTACTATCTTGGTGGTCGCTACGGTGGTGTCTCTGTGGCGAGCGCCCGATGCCTTGACCCGTGCCAACCTGCTGGGCCCTACCGTGGGACTTGCGGTGCCGCTGATCATCGTGGCCAAGCTAGTCGTGGACTTTGGCCGCGATGGTTTTTCGCTGTGGCTGCTCATCCAAGCACTGATTGCCTGCTTCGGTGTATGGATCATCGGCTCGGTAGGTTCCTTTTATCTGGGCCGTTCCATCTATGGCGTAACCGTCACCGACGTCAAGCACGCCAAGCACAACCATAAGAAAATTCAGACCGTGCAAGCAGGGGAAGACGATATCTAGTCCTCTCCAGTTCCTTCTGGCGGCGAGCCCTTTCTGCTCCTGCGCGTAGCTGCGCGGAGAACAGAACCGCTCGCCGCTTTTCTGGTTGCACAGTGGGGTCTTCTGAGCCCACCTGCACCCTGGATTCACAATGCGGAAAAGTTGCACAGCAATTGTTGTGCTCGGGCTAGAATGGGTGCACGTTATTCGGTGCTTCTAGACCCGCCCCGAAGAGATTGCAAGGAGTAACAATGAAACTCATCACGGCCATCGTTAAGCCCTTCACCCTGCCGGAAATCCGCCAGGCTCTGGAGCAGCAGGAAGTACGCGGCCTCACTGTTACAGAAAGCCAGGGCTTCGGACAGCAACGTGGGCACAGCGAGGTATACCGAGGGGCAGAATACGCCACTGACTTCGTGCCTAAGGTCAAGCTGGAGGTTGTTGCGGCCGATGACCACGTCGAAGACATCATTAACGCCATCGTGGATGCTGCCTACACGGGCAAGATCGGCGACGGCAAGCTGTGGGTAACCCCAGTTGAAGATGCCATTCGTGTGCGCACTGGCGAGCGCGGCGAGGCGGCACTTTAAGCCCGCATGCATACCGCCGCACAGATTCGCGCCGAGGCCCATGCCTCGGCGCTTCGTGTATTGCGCAGTCTCGAGCTTCCACCAGGAACCGCGCTCGCTGCCACCGGTTCCTTTGCCCGCAATGAGATGACTCCGTACTCGGATATTGATGTCATCCTCATCTATGCGGAAGGCCACGAGCCAGATCTGACTCTGGTGGAGCAGCTGTGGTATCCCGTGTGGGATGCCAAGTACCGCCTGGATTATGCCCTACGTACCCCACAAGAGTGCGGGGCGATTGCTGCCGAAGATGCCTCTGCCGGCTTTGCCCAGCTGGATTTGGCCTTTGTAGCAGGGCGCAAGGTTCTGGTGGATGAGGCGCGGGCGCAATTGCTCGCTGCGTGGCGGCGCCAGCTGCAGCGCGGCTTTGATGATTTCTTGGATACCGCGATTACTCGGTGGAAACGTTCGGGCGCGGTGGCAGCGATGACGAACCCGGACTTGAAAAATGGGCGCGGGGGACTGCGCGATATTCAGCTCTTGCGCGCGATGGCTTTGGGCAACCTGTGCGACTTTCCAGATCTGGACGGTGAACAGCGGCTGCTTCTCGACGCCCGCACGCTCCTGCACGTCACAGCCCGGCGCCACCGGGACATACTGGATCCCGAGTTTGCCGCGGACGTAGCGGCGGACCTGGGTTTTGAAAGTCGCTACGCACTGACGGCAGCTTTGGTCAGCGCTGCAGCCACGGTCAATAAGGCGGTGGAGCGCGGCCTTGCAACCGCCCGTGGGGTGCTAGGCCGTAATGCTTCAGCGACCGGCCGGGGCCGGCGCCGCCCGCTCGATGTGGACGTCGTGGCTGAGGCCGGCGGCATTTTCCTTTCGCGCAAGCCAAATGTAGAGGACCCGTGGCTGCTCACCCGCGTGGCGGCTGCCGCGGCACGCACGGGATATATCATCGCCGAGACCACGTGGCACCAGCTCCAAGACCTGCCCGAGCTGCCGCCACGCTGGCCGCGGGCAGCGGTGGATGATTTCTTCGCTATTTTGTCCTCCCCGCGATGCACGCCGCGTGTCATACAGGACTTGGACCACTATGGCCTATGGGAACGCTTAGTCCCGGAATGGGGGCATGTGCGCGGCTTATTGCCGCGCGAGCGCAGCCACGTCAATGCGGTGGACCATCATCTCATCGCTACGGTTACCCGCTGTGCGGAAATGCGTACCTCGGTGGCTCGACCGGACTTATTGCTTTTGGCGGCGCTTTACCATGACATAGGCAAGGGCTACGGGCGCCCTCATGCGCAAGTAGGTGCGGAGATGATTACCCGCCAGGCAGCCCGTATGCGGTTGAGTGTTGCCGATAGGTCGCGCGCCCAAACCCTGGTGGCAGAACATACCACCTTGGCGCGGTTAGCGGCGACGATGGATCCGGCCTCCGACGCCGCTCGCGACACCTTATTGGCTGCCGCGCATTATGATCAGCTAACTATTTCCCTGTTAGCGGTGTTGGCTGAGGCTGATGCCCAATCGACCGGGCCTGGCGTGTGGACACCGCGAGTGGAGCAAGCACAAAAGCTGATCGTCGCGCGGGCACTTGAGGCGCTCAAACCACGTGTTCTCGACCGCCCTGCTGTGCATGTACCGCTATCTAGCGAAGGCGTTGCGCTCAAAGTGGATTGGGAAGACCAAGAAGTCAGCGTGTCGTGGTGCGGTACCTCTCAAGGGGAGCTAAAGCGCATATTTGCCCTGTTATCGGCTCTCGGATGGACCATCGTGCGGGCTAATATCGTTCGCGAGGAAGACGGTGCCTATAAGGCGGAGTTTTTCATCCGCACGGTGCAACAGACCCTAAAGGAGGCAGCGCAGGAGATTGAAGTGCCCCGAGTTTTGTTCCTAGGCATTTGCCTTGATTTCTATTATTTCTTGCGGCGGGTTCTGCTTCCAAAAATCGGTTTCCACTTCGACTGGGGTTCGGTATCCCAAGCTTTGGTG
>NZ_JAKRNA010000027.1:0-27884 GCF_022347435.1 Corynebacterium sp. ACRPE
CCCAGCCCTCTACGACAACGCTATCGACACCGACTACACCCACTCAATCGGCATTCAAAAAGGCCAAATCTAACCCCCGCGACACGCCGAGCCAGACACACATTTTGACCCTTAACCCTCTAGTAGGCCCATGGGTAAACACAGCTAAAACGCCTAAACACCGCCAAGCAGTTTAGCTTGGCGGTGTCTGTTTGCTCCTCCAACTGGGCTCGAACCAGTGACCCTTCGATTAACAGTCGAATGCTCTGCCAACTGAGCTATGGAGGAATAGCTGATGTACTTCGAACTTGCTGTTCTCTGTGCAACGAGAATTAACTATATAGGGAATGGACGGTTAGGTACAAATCGCCTGTAAGAAGCTAATAAACAGGCCTCTGCGAACGCGATATGGTTCTCCTTGAAAGATCGGCAAGACTTTCCCGCTGAGCCAGGCTTAAATTCCGTGTAGGGTATGGGTTTGAAAGTATTCGAGAAAGGTATTCATGCATTCTGAAAAGTCTCCTCAGACATTTGAAAAAGTTTGTGTGGTTGGATTGGGCTATATCGGATTGCCCACCGCTGCGTTCATTGCTTCCAAGGGAGTTCATGTCACCGGCGTTGATGTGAATTCTAAGTTCGTAGAGTCAATCAACAAAGGGGAAGTGCCTTTCTTTGAGCCAGGGTTCGATGTTCTTCTGAAGCGAGTTGTAGATGAAGGGTACTTGGTAGCCCAGACCGAACAGGTCGAAGCGGATGCATATATCGTCTGCGTTCCTACTCCTTTCAAGGAGGACCACAAGGTTGATACCAAGTTCATCAATTCCGCGGTTGAGGCTATGGCCCCGCACCTGCGTCCTGGTGCATTGGTTGTTTTGGAGTCTACTTCTCCTCCAGGAACTACAGAGGATATGGCGAACTACATCCTTGAACTTCGTCCTGACCTGTCTCTTGATGAAGACGACGAAAATGCAATTTTCGTAGCCCACTGTCCGGAGCGAGTTCTGCCGGGGCAGATTATGGAAGAGATGGAAAACAACGACCGCGTCATCGGTGGTTTGACCCCACGGGGTACACAGCTTGCTGTTGATTTGTATGGCACCTTCTGTACTGCTGAGTTGCTGCAGACCAATGCCACGACAGCTGAGATGGCCAAGCTCACCGAGAATTCCTTTAGGGACGTGAATATCGCATTCGCTAATGAGTTGTCGCTGATCAGTGACCGCTTGGGAATCGACGTGTGGGAACTTATCGAACTGGCTAACCATCATCCACGAGTAAATATCCTGCAACCCGGCCCTGGAGTTGGCGGCCATTGCATCGCAGTTGATCCTTGGTTCATCGTCTCCTCCGTTCCTGAAGAAGCGAAGATGATCAAGATGGCTCGAGACGTTAATGACGGAAAGCCAGCTTGGGTAATTAAGCAAGTTAAGGCTGCGCTTGAAGGCAAGGAGAGCTCCACGGTTGCGGCGCTTGGTATTGCCTTTAAGAACGATATCGACGATCTTCGAGAGTCCCCTTCGCTGAATATTGTGAAAGCGCTTGGCGAGGAGAATCCAGAGCTAGATATCCGAGTAGTCGAACCGAATGTTGCGGAGTTGCCTGATTCGCTTTCTTCGGTACCTAACCTGAAAAAGCAGGAACTAGAAACTGCAGTACAAGATGCAGATGTGGTTCTACTCTTGGTTAACCACAAGGAGTTTCTCCAGATGGACACTTCCCTGCTTGAGGGGAAGTCAGTCATCGACACTAAGGGTATCTGGCGCTCTTAATAGGAACGACTGGGAGGCGCCAAAATAGTTTGGTGCCTCCCAGTCTCTTTATAATGTTGAAGCACTCCCCAAGCCGCGTTCCTTTGAAACCGTGGCTTATACTGTTCTAATAGGCGCAAAATGGTCTTTGAGTAGACACTTTTGGTCAGGATATTAGTTCCTTTTTGGTCTGAGCGAAGGTGGGAGCCTTTCTTGAAAATTCTGGTGATATCGCAGTATTGGTATCCGGAAAATGGCGTACCTCAACGGCGTTGGACTTGGCTTTCAGAGCTACTTAGGGACGAATTTGCACTTGAAGTCATCGCTCCACCTCCGCACTATCGTAGGAATCTGAAGCTTCTAGCTTGGGTGAGACATGTTGTTGGACCTGGCTGGAAAGAATTAGAGCTTGGTCCCTCAGGTGAAAGAATTCATCGAACCTTTTTCATTCCAAGTGGAAATTCATTAACGCAGAAGGCGCTGAATCAGCTTACGGTTGCCATAGGCATGATGCTAAAACTGTCCGTTTTGAGTTTTGGCCGTTCTTCTAAAAAGCCAGATGTAATCATCGGTACTGTACCTGCATTGCCTACTGCCGTAGTTACTTATTTTGCGTCGAAGGTATTGCGTACTCCGTACGTAATTGATTTGCGCGACGCCTGGCCAGATCTTCTTTCTCAATCTGACCAGTGGAATAGAAGCGTCGGTTCCCGCTCGTTTCGAGAGTTACTCCTTTCGCATGGACCTCTACAAGGTGCTTCATGGTTGACAGACCGATCGGTTAACTGGGTTCTTGAACATTCGAGCGGAGTGATGGTGACCTCGAGCCATTTGGAGGAAAACCTAAGGAGTAGATTTTCCAATAGCGGCCGTGAAATACCCCTAGTAACTATCCGGAATGTGTTCCCCTCGCGGACTGATTTTGTACACCATTATGTGAGTGAAGATGGCAAGCGGGCTTTGAATGTCCTATATGCAGGGACCATCGGTCGAGCTCAAAACCTTGCCAATGCCGTTGAAGCGGCGAGGATAGCCGCTACCGCGGGCGTTGATGTTCATTTGAGATTTGTGGGTGCCGGGGCTGCGAAAGAAGCTTTGAGCGAAATGGCCGAGCAACTCAAGGTTCATGCCGAATTCTATTTTCGCCGGCCAGCTGATGCGCTCGATGAGCATTACAAATGGGCCGATACTGCGTTGGTGCATCTAACCGATTGGGAGCCTCTAGAGCGAGCCGTTCCTTCAAAAACTTATGAGTTAATGTCATCCGGCCTGCACATTTCCGGTGTAGTGGCGGGAGAAGCCGCGGAGATCATTGAAAGCTGCAATGCAGGTGAAGTTGTTCCTCCTGAGAAGCCCGAAGAGCTTGCCGCCCTGTGGGTACGGTTAGCGAAAGATACTGGACAACTACGTGTAGGAAGTCTCGGCAGAGAATGGGTCGAAAAAGAAAGAACTAAAATCGCCCCAGAAAAGCTTCACTCATTCATCCATCACGTTCTTGGAGATAGGTAGGATGTGGCTTCGTCCCTACTTTTCCCTTCCGTCAACCATCGTCAGCCTCTTGTGGGAAAATCCCGTCGAGTTCTGCCTTAAGGTACAGCAGCGGTTTGGGATTCGTCTTTGGGAGACCTCCCGAAAAGAAACTTCTGTGCCTTCTTGGAGTACCAAGGAACCGCGTAATTATGAATTGCCGGGACAAATTCATCGAAGCATGCGGAGCTCCGAAGATGAGCGGAAGGCAGTGCTGTATTTTGCAAATAATTCGATGCCCTATACACAATCGGGTTACACCGTGCGGACTCATGGGATGCTCAGGGCATATAACAAAACAAACTCAAGAAAGATAATTTGCGTTACCCGTCTTGGCTATCCTGTGGTCGTGGGCCGCATCCCAAGGTCTCAAGAGGATGTTCTCAGCGGTGTTACTTATCGTCGGATCATTCCGCGGTTTTTCTTTCCTAGCAGTCGGCTTCGTGCTCGAGAGGAAATTCGAGAACTGACGAAAATTGCTGAGTCAGAGCAGGTCGGAGTCATTCATACAACTACTGATTTTAGAAATGCATACGTAGCATCTCAGGTGGCGAAGCGGCTTTCGATTCCGTGGGTTTATGAAGTGAGGGGAGAGCGGGAGAATACGTGGCTAAGCCAGTTTGAAGCTGCGGAGAGAAACGCGGCTGCTGCGTCCGGATACTATAACTATGCCCACGAAAAAGAAAAGGAAGCGGTGGGGAAAGCGGGCAGTGCCATCTTTCTCAGTGAGGTGGCAAAAGAATATGCTGTTTCAAATGGAATTGACCCACGCCTGGCTTGGGTAATTCCGAATAGTCTGCCTGAAGGCGGTAAAGCCACGGAAGGCCATGATTCGGCCCAAAAGCTTGTTTCATCATTGCTCGATAACAACAAGATATATATCGGGACCGTGTCTAGTCTTGTGCACTACGAGGGCTTATCTATCGTTATACGGGCATTGCCCTACCTGCCAGTGGAAGTTAATGCTCTTTTTGTAGGTGATGGAACAGAGCGACGCCGACTTGAAGCACTCGCCAGATCATTGGGAGTACACGACAGGGTAGTTTTCGCTGGGAAGCAACCAACTGAATCGATAGGTGAGTGGTATCGTGCGCTTGACGTTTTCGTTGTACCACGAATTTCTAGCCTAGTTACTGCGAGGGTAACTCCAATCAAACCCCTAGAAGCCATGCGAGTAGGAATTCCAGTCTTGGCATCAGATCTCCCAGCACTTCATGAAGTCACTGGAGAATTTGCGGTCTATTTTGCACCCGAGCAATTGGAAGATTTTGTAAGAAAGATAAAGATGATTCTTGACGGCAACGTCGAGATAGACCAGGAACGAGTTGACCAGTGGCTGCGAACCAGAACTTGGGAATATAACGTGAAGAAACTAGAAGCGTTGTATAGCGAACTGACTGGAGGTAAGTAGATGAATTTTGAATACTATTTGACCACTGTTCGCAGTGGCCTTACTAAGGCAGTTCGAAATACAAAGGCGAATGGAATTCGCAATACTCGGCAGAAGGCATTCAGGCTATTAAATAACAAACTTGTTTTGAGGACTGCTCACGACCCACTACATGTAAAGCCACTTCCTCCAAGTTTTAAGAGCCAACGCTTTGGCTCTGTGAAAGTTGGAGTCATCATGGATGATTTTTCCCTCGAGGTATGGAGTGAAGAATTCCATACTATTCCCCTCGACCCAGAAAAATTTGAGTCACAACTGGCTGATGGGAATTCGCCGAAAATTGACCTTCTTTTCGTAGAGTCTTCTTGGAATGGAAACAACGGAAAGTGGAAATATCAACTCGCAGGACAGAACGCTCCCTCTGAAAAGCTGGGAGAGCTCGTTAGAGAATGCAAACGTTGGGGGATTCCGACGGCATTCTGGAATAAGGAGGATCCGCCTCATTTCCACGATTTCTTGGGAACAGCAAAGCTTTTCGACGTAGTTTTTACCACCGCCGAGGAAAAAATTCCTGAATATATCGAAGAATTAGGGCATGACAGGATTTATTGTCTGCCTTTTGCAGCCCAGCCAAAGCTGCATAATCCCATCCGGCTCAACGGCGATGAAAAGCCTGGAGATATTGCTTTTGCGGGTATGTATTTTAAGCACAAGTTCCGAGAGCGCAGGGAGCAGATGGACTTACTCTTGGGCGCCGCCGCAGCAGTGGCTCCGCGGATGCAGGCAGGATTGGCTATCTATTCGCGATATTCAGGTGGGGATGAGCGCTATCAGTTCCCCGCGCCATTTGATAAGTACGTAGTCGGCGGCTTGCCTTATAAGAAAATGGTGTCGGCATACCGCCAACACAAGGTATTTCTGAACGTTAACTCGGTTGTGAACAGCACTTCAATGTGCTCTAGGAGAGTCTTTGAAATTTTGGCTTCCGGAACTGTCGTTGTAAGTACCCCCAGCGCAGCGATACATCAATTTTTCAACAATGAAGAGCTACCAACAGTGAGCGATGGAGTCGAGGCGCAACACCTGCTGCGGGCTCTAGTGAATTCGAAAGAACTGCGTGACCGAATAGTTCATAAAGCGCAGCGGAAAATTTGGGCTCAGCACACTTATGAAAAGCGAGCAAAGTTTGTGCTTGAAAAGACACTTGGTTTCGCTAACGAGCAGACTGAAAAGCCGCGGATTTCAGTTATAAGTTCCACTAACCGGCCCAACCAAATTCGGCATTTGCTTGAACAAGTCGGGCGACAATGTGGTGTGGAAATTGAACTGTGCTTGGCACTTCACGGTTTTGATGAACAAGAAGTCGATCTTCCTCAACTGCAAGCGCAAAGTAATGTCCGAAATCTTAAAGTGGTGGAAGTTTCCTCCGCCGAGAGCCTGGGCAATTGTTTGAATCGCCTGGTTGAGCTTTCCATTGGGGACTTCATTGCGAAAATGGATGATGATGATGAATACGGCCGGCATTATCTTCTTGACCAGTACTATTCTCTGAAATACTCTGGGGCCGATCTTGTCGGCAAGCAAGCTGTGTATGTGTCCTTAGAGGAAAGCTCAATTATTGCGCTAAAAAACTCGGTAAAGGAACATCGTTGGACTGACTTCGTCGCTGGCCCAACCTTATTTGGCCCTCGTTCGACATTTGAAGCTCACCGTTTTGAAGATAGAACAAATGGCGAAGATTCTGCCTTCCTTTCTAGTCTTGTAAAGGCAGGAAAGCGCATCTATTCTGCGGATCGATTTAATTTCCTACAGGTCCGAGGAAAAACAAATCACACTTGGGGTTCTAAAGACCTAGAATTTTTAGCCAATAGCGAGGTAGTACTTTTTAATACCTTTAGAGATCATTTCGATTTCTGAGCGGAGCCCTTATTTAGGGCCCTTTCCGCTTCGTCGTCGAAGATTATCTTTGGCTCTTCGAATCTACTTCGCATCTTTTCGATGATGGCGTCTGCTTCTTCATCCTTCCCGGTCGCGGCGCGGTTGCCCCAGACTCGGTAAGATTTAGCAACTTGTTGAGCAGGCCCATCAGCAATCATTTCTCCCTCGTGAAGCCAAATTGCCCGTGAGCAATGTTCCTGAATAGTGGTAGCACCATGGGAGACCAAGAAGACGGTTCCGGCTGTGTCCAAGAAGTCGTTCATTCGCTCCTTGGCCTTTGCAGCGAATGTTGAGTCACCAGTCGATAGTGCCTCATCAATAAGGAGAATCTCCCGTTTGACTGACGTGGCAATCGCAAATTTCAAGCGAGCTGTCATACCCGATGAGTAGGTCTTTAGCGGTCTGTCAATGGCGTCTTCAAGGTCCGCCCATTCAATTACGCTAGGAATAAGCTCGTTAACTTCATCAGGTTGAAGGCCCATAGCCAGTAGACCTAGCTTCGTATTATCGCGACCCGACATTTGCCGTTGGAGAGCCGCAGACACACCTAACATAGTCGGTTTGGCGGAGACATAAACCTCTCCTCGAGAGGGAGATTCCGACCCCGCCATTAGGCGAATAAGGGTTGATTTTCCCGAGCCATTTTTTCCAAGAATGCCGATGGATTCGCCCGAATGGGCAACAAACGATGCTGACTCCAGTGCGCGAACTTCTCTCATCCGGCTTCGGAAAAGGCCTACGTTAGATCCGTTCTTAGAAACGAAATAAGACTTGCCAAGTTTTCTGGCAACAACTGTGGTCTTATTTGACACTCGCGTACCTTTCTTCAGCCTTCCAGAAGAATATAAACCCAATGATAAGCAGTCCAAAGCTCCAAGCAATCAAATGGATCCAGGAGGATAGATCAGGAAGCTTATTGTAAATAGTGACGTCCCTGCATGCTTGTAGGAAGATATAGCCTGGGTTGTTCTCCATTATCTTTTGCGCCGTAGGACTGCCGCTGAATCTTTCGATGGAGAAAAATACGCCTGAGGTGAAAAACAGTGCGCGACTGAGAATACCAACCAGCGCTTTTAAGTCCGGGATGAAGGCTGTTAACCGAGCGACAATGAAGATGACGCCCAAAATTAGTAAGTGGGCCAAAATATAAAGGGGGATAATGAAAAAGATCCTCCAAGTGGGGCCTTGAGGCCACTGGAAAACGAAAGATAGGGCAATTGAAATAATTGCAGGGGGAAGGTTATCTATGAACTGCTTAGTAACTAAGGCAATAGGAAGAGCGGCTTTCGGGAAAGAAAATGAGGATATAAGGCCGTAACTGTTTTGAATGAGTTTCGTACCGCTGTTTAAACCAGTTGTAATGAAGCCGAAGAAGATTACGCCAATCGTTAGGTATCCAAGAAAGTTATCGATTCCTCTTGAAGTCTTGAGGATGACACCGAAAATGAAAGCATAAATCATGACGTCGATAAGCGGCTGAATGATAATCCAGGCTCTACCGAGCAGTAAATCGCGAGATGACTTAAAGGCTTTGCTGCGCGCGTCGAAGTATATAAAGTGACGTAGCTTCCATAATTGGGAAACGTAATCTGAAAAGCGCGGGAGGGCGTTAATAGTCTCAAGGGGTTCGCGAGACACCAAGATTGCTGACTCTTTACCCTTTTCCAGTTCATTGCTCAGAACTAAGCTTTGTACATCTACTGAGCTGGAGGACTGGGCGTGTGTGCTCCTAGAACGGCGTCTAATCATGCGGTAACGAACTCCTGACCAAAACAACTTTCCTTACCATAGTACGAGTTAAGACAAGCAGTGCCTAGCAAAGCCATGCGCCGTAAAGCTATAGGTCTGTGTCATTGTTATATGCTGGGCGGTATGCAAGATTCGGCAGAGGCTTTTGACCTGTCTAAAGAGGCGTGGAGAGTTTTTGTATATGGAGGCTGCGTGAGCCGCGACACCGTGGCGTTCGCCGACCCCCATGCTTATAGTCTTGCGAAATATGTTGCGAGAAACTCTTTGCTTTCGGTGGGGACAGATGCGCGCGTTAACTTACCAGAGCTATCCCTCTCCAGTGCATTTCAGAAGAAGATGGTGGACTTAGATGCTTCCGGCAAGTTTTTACAAGAGCTCAGGAAAATGCGCGGTGTGGATGTGATCCTGTGGGACCTAAACATAGAGCGTTCTGGTGTCTGGCAATTCAGTGACGGGACGGTCGTTACTAACAGTGCAGAGCTTAAACGCGTCGAAGGAGTAGCACCGGTCCTAGAAGACGCGAGATTCATTGCTTTTGGTTCAGAAGAGCATTACGCACGGTGGTGTGCAGCAGCGACGATGTTCGTCGCGATTCTGCAGGAATTAGAACTCAAGGAACGACTCTTGGTGTTAGCCCCAGAGTGGGCTGTTAGAGATACTCACGGTAAAAAGAATAAGAAGGTTGCTGGAAAATCTATTGAGTTCTACAACGATGTCTTTTCAACTTACTTGGCCCACCTTGAAACCCTTGGCATTAGGATTGTGCGCATAGCTAATACGATCAGTGACCCGGAGCATAAATGGGGTAGCGCCCCGTTTCATTATGAAAAGGGGCTGTACCAGGAGCTCGACAAGGAAATCCGGAGTTTTGCCCGAAAGAAGAACCCCTTCGACCGGTAAGTTGGCGATTTTGAGGAGCAGCCAGCGCATGTCCTAAGAGGATGTCGTCTGAAATCCGAGACCAGCTTCTAGATCAATTTCAGTTTCTTGGTCGTCCGATATATCCCACCTTGCCAAGCGTAGGCGAAAACCGGTTACCGACGGTGGAAGGCTCAAGTCTGAAACCGCCGTGGTTTGATTGGGGGCAAGGCTTTCCACGTAGTGGAAAAAGGAGCCTAAGCTCGGTGACCAACCAAGCGAAACATCATTGGGTGCGAGTTTTTCGTGAGTTGAATGGAGGTCAAAAAGAAGCACTAAGTCCTTGTGATTCAGGGCCTTGGTTGAACGCAGCTTCACGGTGCAGGATTTCAACTGGTTAGTAAAAGAAAAACTTTCATCAAAAAGAACTTCCATTTTTCTTCTTGGTAACCTAGCTCGCGCAAAGGATGGCTTCGTTCTAGAGCTGGAGAGTTCAACTTGGAGTCCGTTTCCTGAGGGGGAGTTCTGCTGGTCCGCGAAGATCAATTCTTCGACAATTCTTTCCAGTGAGCTATTGGTGAGTAGCCTGTCTGAGGGCTGAACAGTGAAGGACACATGTTTCAGATCGACGCTCAACGGGGTAGTCTCCAAAAATGGAGCCAGCATCGCCTTCTTGTACTCAAAATCACTGCGGTTTGTAAACACCCACAAGCGCTGTGAGTAGCTTTCTGGAAGTACCGCTGCGGCACAGTCTAAATCTGACTCTTTAGGGTTGAGTGAATCTACATAGTCGTCCCAGCCTTGGAGGTGGTGACGCGTAAGACTGGGCTCTATAGCTATGATGCGAGAATTGTTGACCGCTCCGTATCTTATCGCGGCGAAACCACTGGAGAGCTCTCCAAAAGTCAGGACCTCGCTTTCTTCTCCTATACGGCTCAGAATTGAATTGATGCTTGATTCAAGGTTCGGGCAAAATTCTGTGGATTCAAACCAGGTATGACTGAGACCGGCGTCTGCCAAAAGGTTTGGGTCCGATATAAGCAAGATGTTGCACTTAAGCCTCGGAAAAGTGGAATCATCCTGCCAGCCAGGAAGCCTGAAATATCCGGCTGGTGCCGGCAAGAACCGAACCAGAGTTTGCGAGGAATCCCTAAAACTCCAATGCATTCGAAGTGGAATTCCTTTTTCCAGTTCCACTTCGATATCCCCGGTGTCTTTGGTGAAATTCCAATTAGACAAGAAGTCTGAGACGGACGAGAAGGTGTGGCTCGGCTCTGTAGAAAATGTTCGTTGAAAAGTCTGGTTCATCGAATTGAAAGAGGGAATTAGTAAATCTGGCTGCGTCACACACAAGGTACGGGTGACGCAGCCAGATCGGGCTACTTACTTCTTCAGCGCGCGGGCCTTACCCATGATTCGTTGGATTTCAGGGTTCGAGTCCTCCGATAATCCGTAGATGCCATTAATCTCCTCGATGAGGTCAATGCATTCATCAAGGTCATCGGGATCAACGTTCTCTAGTTTCTTTACATACCAATGCTCTAGGAACTGGGTGAAGCGATCCTCCTGGTATGCACGAAGCAGACCAACCTCCTCTAACCACTTAGCTCTATCCTCTTCTAGAGGGAGGTATTTCCTGTAATACTTCGGCGAAATTGCATTAACCGTAGATGTAGAAATTTCGGCATAGTAGATATGTGCTGCACGACTGGTGATTGAAACCTTCCTTGCGTAGTACAGCATTTGTTGGAAGAAGTAAGAATCTTGCCCAACTGCGCCCTCTGGCTGTTCAAGGTTGAGGGACTTCAACCAAGCAGTATCGGCTACAAGGGCCTGGATACTCATCGGCTTGAAGCCGAGCTTCTCAAGGAGATCGGCGTTATTTCCGTCTAGAGCAGCGCTCTTCGCCATTGCCTTTTTGAGTTCTTTGGAATTATTGATGCGGTTACGCTTTCCTTTGAAGCGGACCATGTTTCCAATAGCAAAGTCAGCGCCGGTGTCTTTTACTCGGTCCAGCAACCTAATATAGGTGTCATTGACCTGTTCGTTGTCTGGGTCGAGATACGTCACGTAAGGAGTTTGGGTTAGCTCCAGTCCTTTGTTACGAGGACGCGAGGCGCTACCTGAGCCTCCAGGAGGGAACCTGAATACCTCAACGTTAGGCTTCGTCTTCTCCAAAAGGCTCAAAGTAGCCTGTGTTTTGGGGTCTGTGGAGCCGTCGTCGACAATAATTACCTTCGCTAGTTTGTTAATGCTGCTTCGGAAAATGGATTGGCAACATTTATGGATTAAGTGTTTGCCGTTATTGTAGGCGGGAACAATTACTGAAAGCTCAGCCTCCTGGTGGGTCTCCTCTGCTCCACTGGTGCTGGTGAAACTTGACTTGATGGTCATTGACGTTTCAACAGTGGCATCGTCCACCATTTCTCCGGCCTTGATCCAGTAAGCAGTAGCTGGTTTTGAGATGCCATTGCCGTGGGTCGTAGGCTCGTAAGCTTCGGCTTCTGAGTCGAAAGCCGTGATGTAAAGCGCGTCCGGTGCTGAGTAACGGTATGCAGCTACGGCATCATTAATGATGTCAGGGCCGAAGGTCTCGAGTCGATTGGCGAAGATAACTAGGTCACCGTGTTCGGAACCCTTAATGTTCGAGGCCTCGCTTGAGGGGACGTAAGTGCACTCAAAATCAGATGCTTGCGCCTGTTGGAATTGCTCGAATTCGGCTTGGCTGTCTGCAACAACGAGAATCCGGTGGTCGTCCGTGGGGGTGCTGATGCCTACGGAATTTAAAATCTTGTCAACCCTGTCGAAGGCAGTGTCGTGAAGGAAGACTTCACGAATTCCCTCGACCTGGCAGTACCTGAGGTAGTCATCGCTCAGGGTCTCGAGGAACTGTTGTGTGTCGAGTTCGGTATCCATTATGGCTACCGAAGGATAACGCGTATTGACGCCCGCACTGTAGTTTGAAATCAGCAGCGTTCCCATTGCGAGAAGTTCAACGACTCGGTTCGCGAACATCGTCTGGCTACCCATAACAGAATTTAGATTGAAAGCCAGAGGAAGAAGCTTCTGCAGACGGAGCAGCTGATCGTGGGGTAGCGGGCGGTGAAGATTAGCTACAAAGCGGTCGGGGAACATGTACTTTTCCAAATTCTTAAAAGACTTTGGATCAAGATCCAGGTTCCTGTCGACAACATACAAAGGCAGTCCTGCGCGAAGTGCTCCGTCAAACATCTTCTCAGTACTTGCAGCACGAGAAGGATACTTGTGGCTCATCCATGATCCGGCGAAAACCATCTCACGTCCCAAATGGCGCATGGAGCCTAGCGGGTTGTGGATTTTGTAATTTACTCCGAACCGCAATGGCTCAACAGGAATATCATCTGGAATATCTTTCCTGTACTTGGGAATAACCTCTTCGGCAGAAGTGAAAACGTGATCTGCAAGACGGGCCATGCTTACAAAGGACTCATAGTTCGGTGGGTCTTCTTTGGAATAGAAGACCACAGGTATTCCTTGATCCTTCGCGAACGGGATGATTGTCTTTTCTAAGAGCTCTCGCTTTCCTGAGGTCCTGCGCGGTAGATTAACCCACTCTTCATTCAGTCCGCGCCAAGCAGATACGACTAAGAGGACGTCAGTCTGAGGAATGGCTTCGCGAAAGTTCTCGGGTGTGATCGGGATGAAATCAGCAGCTACTTCAAGTGACTCATAGAGAAAGCGGTCGGCGATGATTCCGATCTTCGCTTCTCGCTTGGTGTTCCAATTTTGTGCGGTGGCCTTTGGTAGCTCTTCTGCTTCCACAAGGAGCTTCTGCATAGCGGAAGCGTTATCTTCTTCGAATTTTGAAAATTCACGAAGGTAGTCGTTGCGTTTAATAATCGGTTTGACCAGCGGGCCTATACCCGTCAGGTAATTGCGAAACATCGGAGTTTGGCTGGACTTGCCAAAGCTCTCGGCACGGACCTGGCCGACGTCAGCTTTTTTCTTTACTTTTCGTAGGCGCTTGTGCTCAGCTTGAATCTCTTCTTTACGCATTCTTTCCCTTCCCGAGGGGGAGTCCTTCTTTTAACTTCCAGTAACGGCGTTGAAGCTTTAGTGCCTTTGTGCTCTCGAGCGTCTCAACGCGTTGTTTGAGGAATGAAATCTCTTTCTGCTGTTTCTCGATGGCATCGAGGAGCTTGCCGCTGCGGTCGGCTTCCGCGGCTAAGTCTTTGTAAGTTGTCGACAGCTCAGTCGAGAGTGAATTGATGACTTCGAGAGCTCGTTTCGCGACATCGTCGTTAGTGAAAGGAGTTTGGTTCATAAACAAGTGCCTTTAGCCGTTGAAACGGTTAACCGAGGTGAAAGTTACAGATTCAACATACCAGAGTGACGGCTACGGAAGACTGAAGTAGACTAAGTCATTACTGCGGAGTCGAGCTCGTTCAGCTTTGACCCGCCTTGCTGTCTATCAGCCATTTCGTAAATGCTCACCACCTCGTCACCTTGTGGAGGAAAGTTTGTCTGTCCAGGAAACTCCAATCGTTGCTGTAACACGGTGCGGAATCGGTGTCTTTGATAAGAAATGGTGGGCAGCTCGTCTGCAATTATTGAAAGCGATTACGGTACCAAGTTTGTCTCGCTTCAGGGGGCGGAATTTCCATTGGTACATCGTTCTAGATAGTGCAATCCCTACCCAAGTTTATGAGGAATTGCATTCTATCGTGTCCGACGGAGCTCAGGACTTTGTCCGATTTGTCTTCGTGGAAAGTAACTCTCAAACAAGAGATGCAATCATGAACGCTGCGAAAGCCTTAGTGCCGCCGTCAAAAAGGGTCGCAGTACTTCGAATTGACGATGATGATGCAATCGCTGCCGATTTCTTTGACAACGTTTTTAATGAGATTGCAAAGGAACCTGACCAGCCTGCCGTAGTTTCTATGGCCAAGGGATTTGCGCTGAATGCTCCAGACCAAGAAGTAGGTAATCTGACCTATGCATCGCACCCGTGCAATACGGTGTTTTATGGGAAACTGACCGAACTTGACAAGGTCATGTTCCAGAATCATGTCAAGTGGCTCTCGGTCGCAAAGCGCCTTGGATATAGGTCAGTAGCATCGGATGTTGGAAGCCCACAGTTTCTGTACACCTACCATAAACAAGCTGACGGTTCGTATGAGAAGCGAGTAGGCGGCATTGATGCCTGGAGAAAGATTTCTGCAGCAGATGTGGAGCGATTCGGCATCGACCTCGAAGCTTTGCGAGAGTGGGTGGAACTTCAAGCCTCCATGCCCGCAACTATCGGCCTGACATGGCGCCGAGCTCAGGGCGAGCTGTGGAAGATGGAACAGCTCAAGACTTCAATGAAGCAGCTGAAGCGGGAAATCGTAAAGACTAATTCCTCCATTTTTGATCCGACTGTTCCGTTTCTTTATGTGTATCAGCCCATGCACAAAGCAAAGGTGAAGGCAGGACGCATCAAATTTACTGGCCTAACGAATAATGGAGCGGCGGTTTCTCTGCACGTCACCGGCAAGACCGGAATTTACCGTGAAATGGCTAGCGTGAAACTTGATGCTGCTTCTGGAGATTTTGCGTTAATTGGAAATTTCAACGTGGGTGAATGGAACATTCGAATCATTTCGGAATTTGAATCCGAAAAGGGTAAGCAGCGTAAACAACTTGATTACAAAATTCATGCGCGTTGATTAGTGCCGCCCAGGTACTGCAATTACCTACCAACCCACCTAATGTGGGCCCTCAATCCAACAGCAGGGGGAGGCAAAAATGCTGCAAGTATACCCCGCATACTTGTATCCCTGACGCTTACCGTAAAGTAGCCTGTGAAGGAAAGGAAGTTGTTTATGAAGACCTTGGTGACCGGCGGCGCGGGCTTTATCGGCTCGCATCTCGTGGATTTGCTTGTGGAAAATGGGCATGAGGTCGTCGTGTTAGACAACTTTTCCCATGGCCGCATGAAAAACTTGGTAGACGCGCAGGCGTCGGGAAAGGTTGTAGTCGTTGAGGACGATATTCGGACGGTCGACTTTCCTGCTTTGTTCAAAGAACACCAGCCTGAAGTGATCTTTTCGCTGGCAGCACAAATTGATGTGAGGAAGTCGGTCGCAGAACCACTCACAGACGCGGATTCTAATATTTCCGCCGTAATTAGAATGGCAACGGCCGCGAAGGACTGCGGCGTGCGTCGAATTGTGCATACCTCATCGGGAGGGGCTATCTACGGTGAACCTGATTCCTTCCCCGTTTCTGAAAAGACCCCAGTAGACCCAAAGTCTCCTTACGCGGTCTCCAAAGTAGCCGGTGAACTCTATCTAAAGTCTTTTAGCTATCTCTATGGCCTTGAAACGGCATTCATAGCACCTGCAAATGTGTACGGACCAAGGCAAGATCCACATGGAGAAGCTGGAGTAGTAGCTATTTTTTCCCAAAAGCTCTTGGAAGGCGCAGAAACTTTCGCTTTTGGTAAAGGAGACAATACTAGGGATTACGTCTTTGTAAAGGACGTCGCACGGGCTTTTATCCTTGCAGCCCAACAAGGAGTTGACGGTACGCGGTACAACATTGGCACGGGTCGTGAAACGTCTGACCTAGCCTTGCATCAACTCATTGCTGCCGAAGTAGGCGTGGCGGCTGAACCAACGATGCTTCCAGCTCGCCTAGGTGACCTCCCCAGGTCATCATTAGACTCGAGCTTGGCGGATGCGGAGTTAGGTTGGAAACCAGACTTTGAGCTTGAGCAGGGGCTGGCTGAAACCGTTTCGTATTTCCGGGCACGGCGCTGCTAGACCCACACTAGTGCCTTTCCTAGCAGCTTTCCCTCCGCTTCCTTAGTCAGCGACTTACTTTCTAAAAGGATATACTTTTCCCTATGCAAAATCGGCCAAATGTCATTTTCCCCAGTGAGTTTAAGGAGTTCTCGCTGGCTCTAGCAACACCTTTTGAGTATCAATACCGAGACTTCGTTGCTACTTTTGCTTTCTTCGATTCTGAAGGCAAGCGGTTGGAACCAGAAGAAGTCAGCGCATCTTGGTCTCCAAAGCTAGGCGGCAGTTTTCGCTACTTGAAGTCTGGCGAACCCGGTAAACAGTCGGAAGTAATAAAGCCAATCATGTTAAATGCTCCAGCACGTTCCGCAGTAGTAGAGATCTCCCCTTGGAAAGAGAAGGATAAGGAGTTGGCCCGGAGAGTTCAGGATTCGCTACTGGTAACTGTGAAAGACGATGAACTTGGTTTGACCTGGACCAAAAGGATTAAGGACTAATGAGCGTATCGGTAGTACTAAATTCTCTGCCCTCCGAAAGGAAATTGTGGCATCCTTTCATTGAGCACTTGCGTGGGATCCCAGGAATAGCGGAATGTAAGCTTTCGCTTCCTGCAGCCGGCTCGATAGATAATGAAGAGGAATTGGATGAGCTATTCGCACTTCGGGACGAGTTTTTCACGGTTTGGCAACCAGTTGAGGAATATAACGTAGCCCAACGCCTTAACTTGATTGCCGCGGAGGCTGCAGAAGAAACACTTCTATTCTTGGAAAAGCCATTTTGGTTGAGGATACCGACTGGCGCAGAAACTACTTGGTATCAGCTTCGTAGTGAGCGAGGTATCAGACCTATTAGCCGCTATGTAGCGAATCGCAATTCCGAACAAGTTGGCCCCGAACTCGCTTCGGCTCTTCCATTTTCTAGCGAGCGACTAGGCCAGGCGTTCCTCATTCAGAAGAAGCATTTCTTGGAAATGCGTGGCTATGATGAAAATGAGCAGTTCTGTGATGCCTTGGGCTTCGATTTCTTTCTTCGCCAAAAGCGGGGTGGCTTTGACTTTGAAAAGCCGGCTCAAGACATTGCAACGATCGTGCCACGGGATGAGCTTCGAGAAGACTCAGTGTCAGAAGCACAGGCCAAAAGCATAGCGCTGGCAAACCATACTCTTTACCGGAATCTCGAAGAGTGGTCAGTGCCAAGGGAACTTAGAAAGCCACTTATTACAGTGGCTATCGCGACCAAGGACCGACAGGAGATGCTAGTAGAAAGCATCAATTCGGTTCGGTACCAGAGCTTTCAAGAATTTGAAATTGTGGTTGTCGATGATGGCTCCGAAGATCAGGACAATGTGAAGAATTTGGTAGAGGAACTGGGGGACCCTCGGATCAAGTTTGTCGCTCATGCAGAAAGCCTAGGAGTTGCCGCCGCTAGGAATACAGCGGCACAACACTCAAACTGCTTGTTAACGGCAGTCCATGATGACGACGATCTAATGCTCCCAGATAGGTTGTTAGATGGCATCGCTCCGTTGAGCGACACGGTAGATGCTACATATGGCAGTTGGATAAACTTTGACGACGCTACCGGTGAACTGCGTGGATTTCTTACCCGCACCGGATTTAACGAGAAGATGATTGCTTTTAATGGTGCCGGTCCGGGACACAGCACGTGGACGGTTCCAACATGGCTGATTAAGCAATTCGGCTATGATGAACGGCTGACTTCATCGGTAGACCATGAGCTCGCTTCTCGTTTAATGAACTCTGGCGTGCGCTGGCTTCACGTCCAGAAGTTTATGTATTTGCGTCGTGTACACGATCTTCAAATCACCGCACAAGATACGGATAACCAGAAGGCCGGTCACACCCTTTCAAAACTGGCCAATCGGTTCCTAACCTCTCGGCGTGGATATGAACAGATGGCGGCTCTGGGTAAAGGTAATAAATATCCCTCGACCCCGGGCACGGGTAACCTGCATGCCAATTTCGGCGGTTACCTTCCTGATCACCTCGTTAAACGGGATCTTGTCTTCACTGGCAATACGGTGACTAAGTCTCGTGCCGCTGATATGCCAGACCGAGTCACTACGATTCTTACTGGACGAGATTTGCAAACCGGAAAGTCTCTTTTCGAAGAGGCAAGGCTTGAAGATGTCTCTCAGGAAGATTTGGTTCAACTGAGGGAAATAGGCGTTAAGAATTTTGTAGTTAAGCCGTCAATGGTTCCGTCTGAAGAAGATGAAGCCGAAAAGTTAATTTCCCCAGAAGATTTCGAGATCATGCAACGGGAAGTAGCGGCTCGGGTTCGCAAGGCCGTGTTGGGGCGCCTTGTCCATATGGCGGAGAAGTCCAAGCAATTGGACAATAAGTTGCACTATGTGGTCGTTTACCT
The DNA here is from genome assembly GCF_022347435.1 of Corynebacterium sp. ACRPE. Lineage (NCBI taxonomy): Bacteria > Bacillati > Actinomycetota > Actinomycetes > Mycobacteriales > Corynebacteriaceae > Corynebacterium > Corynebacterium sp. ACRPE. Next base: position 18,342 of record NZ_JAKRNA010000027.1, read on the forward strand.
CGATGAAGATGCATGGATTTCTGAGGACGAGCTGCAAGCTGAAAATCAGAAGCTGCTGAGGCGGGTTATCGGCACAGGTGAATTCGGCTTTAGCACGACCATGTATTTGGTCGGTTATGGAACATCCTGTGAAGCAGTCCAAGCGCTCGGAGAATTTACGGATCGCTTTAATGAAGCGGAAATTCTTCTGCTTAATGAGGATCCAAAGGAATTCCTCCCGTCTTTCCAAGCAACACGTGAGCTGGAAGCGGTGGCTGCTTCCATTGATGATTCCGGATTGGCAGGTATGTAGCGGTGAAATTCGATTACGAGAATCAACTCAACGGCAAATTCTGCCTTCGTCAAGAAGCTGACGATGCTACAGATGTCTTGAGCTTTCCACGGGAGCTTCGTGCAGATATCACTTTGATGAACGTGCAACCGTTGAATGCATTGCTAGCAGGTAGTCTCCTTTTTGGAGCGCTCGACAATGGACATTTTATTTCGTCGCCCGAGGCTTCCCTCGAGCTTGATCGCACTTTCCGACGCCTCTTTGGCGAGTATTCCCCGCACCTCAACGTGAATCCCCTGAAGCAGGCAGAACCAGAGAATCATACTCAGCTGATCCTTGCGGACTACCGTAGTGAGGCAACACCTGCTCAACCAGAAGGCAAAGGCCGAAACGTACTTATTCAAACTCGAGACAGCGCACAGTGGACTGGAAAGCTCTTTTCTCTAGATCGAGTCGAATTTGCAGTCAATAAGTCGGTGTTCGCGGACAGTCGGCACAGTAGTGAACTTAGGTTCAACGTTGCGCTGGGACTGCTACTAGCAGGCGACTGGAGGTCTTCTTCCCTTGTAGTGGAGGACAGCATAGGCGAAGGCGAACAGAGCAAGAAAGAACTAGCTGAGCTTTGCGCTGCAATCGGAATACAGCTCACTGTAGTAAGCAGCGAGATCTTGGAAGGAATGCTAAACGATGTCCAAGCGTAAGATTTTGATGCCGGTTCGAACTGTCGCCGAGTGGGGCGGCGTTCACGAGTGGACCGTTGATGCAGCCTCTGCGTTGGTGAAGCAAGGTCATGAGGTTACTTTCGTCGGCAGCGGCGTTGTGTTCAAAGAGCGCGCGGAAGCAACGGGCGCCTCATTTAAGGTTGTCAACTGGAAAAAGGGCTGGAAAAAGGTCGCGCAGCAAGTAGGGGAGGAAGGAAATTTTGATCTGATTTTCTCCCACGCCCCGGCGGCACGACAGTTCGGACTCGTAGCTAACGAGATTGCCCAGAAGGAGCACGTCGTCATGATTCATGGTGCATACCATGATTTTATGTACGAGTGGTCCGACCAAGTAGATGCTTTCGTCGCGGCAAGCCCTTCTCTAGTGCATTTCGTTCAAAGATTTGGGCGCGTGGCACCGTGGAAGGTTTCAAATCTTCCCAATGCAGCTCCCGATGAAGTATTTGAATTACCACTTCTGAGCCACGATGAAAAGCTCAAGGATGGCGTAGGCCATATCGTGACTGCTTCTCGTCTTTCCAAAGACAAGACACCGCAGATTGATTCGGTAGAGGAAGCAGTCCGTGCTCTAAGCGAGCTGTACCCGGACATTAAATGGCAGATTGATGTTTGTGGTGATGGCCCTCTTCGTGACTATTTCGATCGACGATATCGAATGCTCTCCCGCGAGCTGAAAAATGTCTCACACGTCATGCACGGGTGGGTACTTCCACAGGACGTCCCGCAGATGATGAATAACGCATTCCTAACCGTCACTGCAGGAATGGCCGGCATGCGGGCGCTCGCCTCTGGCTCCCTCTGCCTTGGTACTGGCGCCCGTGCAACTGTGGGTATTCAGACTGGAAAGAATTTGCGTGCGGGTATTTGGAGCAATTTCGGCGACCACGGTGTCTTTAGATTTACGCCGACCTCAGTTTCGGGGGACCTTAAAGAGTTAGCCTCTTCTTCGGCCTATGACCGAGCGGTTTCCGTAGCCCGAGCTGTCATCAAACAAAGCAATAGCCAAAATATAGTAAACGGAATGATGCTATCGGCCTTGCAGTGCGAGTAAGATGCTAACTCCTTCTGGAGTAAGCTTGTTACATTTTGAATCTGTCATTTCGAGGTTGCTATGACCTGTAAACAAATATTAAGCGGTAGCAACCTCGAAAAAGATAGTTTGAATCTGCTCTAACCGAGTGATTCGGGATTTTGATTCAAAACACGGGCAAGTGCAGTATCAACGCAATTCGACCCTTTACCGGTACTCAACGACTCTGCTGTGTAGGCAAAGGTTCCATTTCGCCAGTTGCGGTGTAGACCAATGAAATGACGAGCAAAAGTAGGCTCAGGCGTCTCTGGAACAGTTCCGTCAACACGATGTACTAGGAGTTGCTGAGAATCTCCTAGCTTTGAAGGAACATAGGTATACTTATTCGAGCCAGTAGAGCCCGGCTGGAAATAGTTGAAGTCGGAGAATAGTCGGACGTCTCGTACTTCGGCATTGGGGATTAACCGCGGAACTACGGAACGCATCGGATAAGCGAAAACCCCCGATTCGGTTTTTAAAGCAACTTCGCCAACTGGGGCTCCACTTTCAGTAAGTGGAAGTTCATCGACATCTGAAACGGTGACAGTTCGCGCCTTTTCTAGAAACCTACGTCGAGTCCATTCCCAAACTTGATGTTGGCCGAAGTCCGAGTCCCACTTTTGGTTGGGACCTCCAGTTGGTCCGTACAAGTGGGGCCAGTCAATTAAATATGAAACGTCGAGTCCTTTAATGCCAGAAAGTGTATCAAGAAGTTCTTCCTTAGAGTATTGAGACGATTTGTTGTCCACAAAAATTACAGCGTCGATCTTATTGGCAGAAACATGAAGCTCAATCCATTTTCGGATCACTTCAAGGTCATTGTCTCGGCTTAACGTGACTAACACGTTTTTATCCCGAAATACATCAAAATGGGAAGAACCTACCGTGCACGACAAATTGAAGTGTGGGCAACGAATAGTGAAGTGCTCAGGTACGACGGGAAATGAGAGTTTAGCTAAGTCTATTTCCAATCTGCTGCAGCGGTTTTGTTCATGGAATTCTATAGCTTCCTTGGGAACCTGTGCCGAGTTAAGGAAAAAAGAAGCACTCTTCAGTGTAGGGAGCAAATTCAAAAACGGGGGGCCTATTGCAATCAGTTTTGAATCGGTTTTGAATACATCTGAGAATATAGTGTTGAAGTCGAATTTGCTGTAATAATCAGGTTGTTGGTCTTCTAGCTTTCTCGGTGGATGACGGCGGATGTCAGAATTGTGGGGAAGCACGATTGGGTTCGTCGTGAAGAGCTGTGGGGACAACAGTGACCTTTCTGTGTTCGTTCGGGGACTCTCGAAAGTCCTTGAAAAGGTTTATTACTAGAATACGCCCTTGGTTATATAAGATCAGCAGGGTCTAACTAGTCCATCTCGTGTAAGAAGTTACCCTAGAAACATGTCGAATTCTCTTAATTCCGTCCACACCGTCGTAGTCCCCGCAGCTGGCATGGGCACCCGTTTCCTGCCTGCCACGAAGACAGTTCCAAAGGAACTTCTTCCAGTGGTTGACACGCCTGGTATCGAGATGATTGCTGAAGAAGCTGCTGCGGCGGGCGCGTCGAGGCTGGCGATTGTGACGTCGCCGAGCAAAGACGAGGTCATGCGCCATTTTGATGAGTTCCCTGAACTTGTTGAAATTTTGCGTGAACGCGGCAAGGACGAGCAGGCGGCGAAGGTACAGCGCGCGGCAGAGATTATTCATCCGGTTGCTGTGACTCAGGAGAAGCCCTTAGGGCTAGGACACGCTGTAGGTTTGGCCGAGTCTGTTCTGGATGATGATGAAGACTGCTTTGCGGTCATGCTCCCTGACGACGTTATTGAACCCACTGCCGCGATGAGTGAGATGATTCGGGTGCGCAAAGAGCACGGCGGTTCGGTGCTCTTGGCAGTGGAAGTGGACCCTGCGCACGTATCAAGTTATGGCGTGTTCGATATCGAGCACACCGAAGATGACCGTGTTAAAAAAGTCGTGGGTATGGTGGAGAAGCCTGCGGTCGAGGACGCGCCGTCGAATTTGGTCGCTACAGGACGCTATCTGCTGGATCGCGCCATTTTTGATGCATTGCGCCGGATCAAGCCGGGCAAGGGTGGGGAGCTGCAGCTTACTGACGCCATCGATCTCCTCATTTCGGAGGGGCATCCCGTCCACGTCGTGGTCCACGATGGCATCCGCCATGACCTTGGTAATCCCGCTGGCTTCATTCCAGCTAGTGTCGAGTTTGGCCTTCGCCACCCGAAGTACGGCCCAGCATTGTTCGAGGATTTGGAAGCATTGCTAGAGAAGTACCGACCAGAACTGGGATAAGATTTTGCTGATGCCAGGTGGATTTCTGTTTGGAATTTCGCGGGCAAAACAAAGCTAGTCTCGAGATTTAATGGTGTAAGAGCGCTGAACAGCGCAGAAGGAATGACGTGCGTATGGCTCGGCGAGCGGTCAAAAACCTGGGCTTTCAAGAGTTCTCGTCGGTAGAAGAGTTTCGGCGACGCTGGGATCCAAGCTCCAGCGGTGCAATATCGATTGAAGATAAGCTTCCTATTCACCTTCATTGGACAAACAGGCAGGCTGGAAACACGGTAATTTGTTTTAGCGCTGCGTCCTCGAAGGTTCGAGAGGTTCCATTCTGGACCGGTCGCGGGTTGACCTCGTCCCTCGACGCGAACGTCCTCTTAGTGTCGGATCCTTCCATGATTCTTGACCGGACGCTTAGTCTGGGGTGGTATGCGGGAAGTCTTGAACAACCGGACCTGATTGAGACACTGACGGAGGTTTTCCGAGTCGTATCACAAGGTACGCGCCCTATATTCTTTGGTGCTTCTGCTGGTGGCTGGGCTGCCCTTAAATATGCTGCCCGTCTCGATGAGGCAGTTGCTGTGGCGGTTAACCCCCAGGTTGATATAGCACGGTACATGTACTTTCCTTACTACCTGCGTAAAGCTTGGCATGCTGAAGAGGGGAGCGAACGCCTTCCGTCTGACGGCAACGTGGCGCGCGATTATGCCGAGGGCAACGATTCGTTGGTTGTCTACGTGCAAAATGAGGGAGATTCTCATCATCTCAACGAGCATTTTGCGGCCTTTAAAGCTATGTGCGGCAATCCAGACAAGCTAATTGAACTGCTGCCGGATTTAGGGGCAGGGCACGTGGCTCCGGCTAAAGAATCACTGGTACAGATTCTGGAAACAACGATTGCATCGAAATCCGCTAGTGAATTGCGGACCAATCTGGCAGGTGTGGAAATTAAATCGAGCGGCGTTAACAAGGAAATCAAAGTCAGTCGGTCAGCTGCTCTTCCTGCTGGCGCTATCGATGAAAAGTATCCGATTCTTTTCGAGCAGACGTATCAGCTTCCTCCATTAACCAGAGCGTGCTCAGTGGAGCTTAGCTCTTCGGTTGAGCTACCTGAGAAGGCATTTGCAGTAGAAATCCATTTTGATGAGGCAGAGATGGATAAGCAGCTGGCGAAGAAGCTAGGACTAAGCTGGTCTGACGGGCTTCAGAGTGCCTTCGTTTATTCACAACCAGTAACCCCAACTCGCTGGAACCAGCATCAAGACTTCCAAATCCCAGAGTCAGCTACGCGAGCTCGCATTGTTCTCCGCAAATGGAGCTGGAATGGGGCAGCAGAGCAACCTCGCGTGATGCTGCGGCTCTGTTCCAAATCAGTAGCAACTGAGGTTTCATTGTAGGTGCACTCAGACACCACGAGCGACGGTGACATCTCTCCAGGAACGACGCTTCTTTGAGGAATCGACGTCTAGATGCCGCGGAAACGGGGCCTTGAGGTGCGCAATAGAGGAGGCGCCAAGCAATTTTACTGCTTAGTCTTGATTAACTGCTTTCCAGAAGCAGTGGCAGCCTATGGGGGAAGTGGTAAACGAGTGCACTTGGCGGGGAGGGGCATACCGAGCGGGACTTCAGCACGTTGTTTCTAGTAGGAACTGATTTGCTGGGGCATTCGGCAAAGCGAAGGTCTGCCAAGCTAAGCTTACGTGCATGACTCAGAAAAGCCTTCCGTTTGCCAGTGGTTTTGTATTGTCCAACAGAGACTTTGGCTCTATCGCACATTTTGAAAAGCGAGCTTTACCGAATGGTCTTTGGTGGTGGAGCGATAGCTTCGTGGACGAAGATCAAGCCTCTGCTGAAAATGGAGATTTCTTGATCATTAGGGGGCACTGGGCTTCGGGCTCGGAGGGTGGAAAGGGCGACCCTTCGGCACATCGCCTTTTGCGGCTGGCACAAGAGTCGATTGAATTGTTCGAAGACGAGCTTGACTATCTGTGCGGTCGTTATCTTATTGTTTTGAACCTTCAGGGGAAAACCTGGATCTACAACGACGCAATTGGAAACAGGACGGTGTACTACTCGGCTGACCAACCAGTTGCGGCTTCCCACTTGCACCTTTTGAACCAAGTTTCCCCACACAAGTTACTTTCCAATTCTCTCAAGAATGCTCGTGTTGCCGAGTACCAGTGGGCTGCGGATTTAACACCGTACAAGGAAGTGCGACACTTGCTCCCCAACCACAAATTGAACTGGGGCGAGAGGGAAACTCTGCGCTTCTATCCGCGTGAAGCTAATCCCTTTTATGAGTGGGATTCGGAATCCAAGTTCGCCGAAATTGAGCGCGTTTGGCGTGCGGCACAGTCGCAGTACTTTGACCGCTATCCGCAGATTGCATTTTCAATTAGCGGCGGGGTCGATAGTCGGCTTGTCCTTGCAATGGCCAAGCCTTACTGGGATCGTATCGTGGGGTATACCTACGGTCTTGCAAAACGTGAGGAAGGCCTAGCACAACGAGGCTCTTTCTTTGGCCGAACGATGGAAAATGACGAGTCGATCGTGCGCCAGATGCTGTCATCCTGCGACTTGAAGGACCATGTTTATTTCGACATGGAGTCACTCGAAAAGGTGGATGACCAACTAGAACAACTCTTGGAAAATAATACGGTGGGCTTCCACGGGAACCGCTTGGTTGCTTCGTATCGCAAAGTTTTTGAGGGGGCATGGCTGAACATCCGTGGAAACGCTATCGAGCTTTCTCGAACAGGGAATACGAACCTGTCGTTTGGCGCCCTAGTAGAAAAATGCCAGGGTGACTTCCCGGTAGACGTTTCTCCGAGGCTAAAGGCTTTGGGCTTTGACTCGAATCTTTATGGATACGGCCGCGGTGCTCTTACCTACTGGGAATTCAGGCATGGCAAATGGCTCGGAGAGATTCATAATGAACTCGATGCAGCGTTTGATACTTGGGCTCCGGCAGGAATTCGCCGCGTTAGGGACTTAATGGCGGCATTCGACGAACCAGAAGTTAGGGGAGGTCTGGTCGTTAGGGACTTAATTGAAAGAAATGCCCCAGAGCTCAACCGGTACCCTGTTAATTCCCAGGAGACTCTCTATTCTGCATGGCGTGACTTAAAGAGGGAACAGCTCAACAATGGCTCGGGTCGCGCGCCTTTGTCAGCAGAGATTGTAAGCACTCAGGGTGATCATCTTTGCGATGTCGAAATCAAGAAGTCATTCAGGATGCCGCCGAATACATTGCAGGCAGGAAACCGGATGCGTGTCTTCTTGCACTCTGTGAGGATGGGCGGAACCCTTTGCTTCCGAGTCCACCAGCCGTACACAAACCCAGGTGCGAAGAACTACATGCAATTAGCAATCGTAGTTAATGGTAATTCGATGTTCGCGATTGATGGAGCGGAATACGGTGGGCCGATCAACTTCTCCATAGATAACCTGCGTCCAGGTGACAACGTGTACCTTGAGGAGACGTTCCAGAAGAATTTGCCTGGATCGGAATCATGGTCGCGAGCTACGCGGATGGGCGTATCTGCGGTGAAGTTCTTCAAGCAAAAGCCGGCTGGGGAGCGGACCCTGCGTCATGACCTTCCGACACAATAACTGGCTTCGGTGATTTGGGCAGGGGGACAGGTTTGTGTGAACTCTGCGGTGGAATGTACCGGTTTCACACTAGGTGCAGAGTGGGCCGATTCGCTTGTGACGGGGAACAATTGGGGAAGCCGCTCCTCTTTATGCCCCGGCCCTAACGAGCGCCCGCGGCGCGGCTCATGGTTGGCTGAGGCTACGGAGTTTCGATTCGCCGACGTTGGTTTTCTCTATGGATCAGAATCTCTCCGGGCGCAGGGCGGCAGCCTTATGGAAGTGCGGTGCGCCGGTTCGGATGTAGGGGGTTATGCGGGAGGCAGTGCTAAGCGAGGTGCGGCAGGTAGGCCACATTGTGTACCACTGCGCGGGCGAGTGGGGCGCGGACTGCGGCTCAAAAGTGCTGGGTCGTTGTGGGCGGGGTGGAAAGGGGCGTCGGCAAGCGAGGCTGTGGCAGAGTACTCGATGGTGGGCAGAGCGAAGGCGGGGGCGTTTGCGCGGCGCGGATGCTGCGGAAGTCGGGCATGCTAAAGGCCTTAAGGGCGCAGGACTACAGGCGCGACAAATGTTTGGGCCTACAACTTTCTCCGTGGCCGGTGTGCTTTCTGCATACGTATTTTGTTTAGTCTCATGCCTTACTCAGCGGGCGCTGGTAGCGTCTTATTACATACCGCTACCAGCAGCCACAGGAGGCCATATTCTATGGACGCGGATATTACCGAGCTGCTCGTATACGTCGGGCTAGTGCTTGTCGCGGTGCTCTTCTGGACCTACTACATCCTGGACGTGCGGAGGAATCCCCGATCGGAAGAGTGGTACGACGAAAGCGCCTGGGAAGGTGCAGCAAGTGATGGTGTCCTCTTCTATTATCCTTACTGCTCGCTAATGCTGGGTGCTGGCGGTGTCCTAGGGTTGGTTGAAAGCATGAACCCTCCTGAGTTTGTCGACTCAGTGCTGCGGGTTGTGTTCTTGACAGCTGTCTTTATCGGAGCTGTCGGGATGACGGGTGGTTTCGGGATCCCGCTTCCGTGGCCTTTTGTTCCGCGTTGGGTCGTTGACATTCGCAAAGCAAAACGTGCTCGAAGGCGTGAGCGTAGGGAAGCTAGGAAGAGGGAAGGGGAAGAGTAGGGGTGGCGAGTTTTCTAGGGTGTTGGGTTTCGGGGGAAGCTCGGCTATTAGGGTGGGGGTCCTTCGATCTGAGAGCAAAGTATCGGAAGGCGGTTTGGGACGTTTGGGGGTCTGCTTTGGTGATGTACCTCGACAAGGAGGCGGAGCCGTGAATTAGGGCCGCTAAAGAAGTACTCGTCGTAGACAACGGGTTAGAGAATTCAGCTGTTGGAAAGCCCATTTTTCTTTTGTATAAGGTCTTAATAGCGCATTGTGATGTAAAACAAGGCCTTGCGGCACATGGGGACGGGGCTAAGGGATAGAAGAGGATGCGGGCGGATTCTTAGATGTTGATGAGCACTATTCCGCGGTATTATGAAGTGTCCCAGGTTTTGTTCCGTTTGAGTAGATGGGAAAATCTGGAACATGCCAAGGAAATTTGACCAGGATGTGAAGGACCGTGTGGTCCGTCTCGTGGAAGACCGCATCTTGGCAGA
>NZ_JAKRNA010000028.1:0-27749 GCF_022347435.1 Corynebacterium sp. ACRPE
ACGAACTCCATTGAATCTTTTAACAATGAGCTGCGTAAAGCTACTCGCAACAGGGTGCAGTTCACCAACGATGAATCAGCCCTAAAGACGCTGTGGTTGATGATCTGCAATATTGAAGACAGACGAGCCGCCAAGAGAGCGAAGCAGGGTAAACGAGTCTCAAGAACAGCCGGCAGACTCATGGAAGGGACCCGAGTTTCCGGCTGGAAACAAGCCATTAACCAAATGGCCGTGGCCTACCCCGACAGCTTCGACAAATACCTATAAACCAACCCCCACACACAAACAACTTGACACCCTCCGAACAAGCAAGCATTGATAGATGCAGGTCTGCACTACATTTTGTCGGTGAAACCCCACCGTGCCTGAGGTGAGTGAAACCTGGCGGCGGGAAATCCCTGGTGAAGCCTACGCCCACGGCCAGATCTGGACACAAGCCTCGGCAAGCGATGCGCGCAAACACACAACCCCGAATACGGTGACCCACTTCCAGTACTCCTATGATCGGGCCAGACGCGGCCTGCGCGGAATCAAAGAGCAAGTCGCAAAAGCCAAACGCGCTGTTGACGGCGAAATCGCCATTAAGCGCAACCGCTATTTCGATCTTTCCACCCCGAACAAGAAGGTCAACTACGCTCTTGCTGCCAAACACCGAGCCCTAGCCGGAATTAAAGGCTATGAAACCGACCTGACCGCTCTTCCCGCCCAGGAGGTTATCGGGCATTACCGCAGGCTATTCCACATTGAAAATGTCGTATCGGATGTCGAAATCAGACCTGAAAGCACGCCCAATCTATGCGAGGAAACAAAACTCGATCACAGCACATCTCAATATTGTGATGGCAGCACTAGCCGTGACCCACCTGATGGAGACCCGCAGTGGTCACTTCATCAAACGCCTCGTGAGAACACTCAAGAAATACCGCAGCTTTCAACTCGTCGTTGGCGGCGAAACCATTCACGCCGCCGTACCATTCCCGCCCGACCTCACTGCCACCATCCAAGTAATCACCGGCCGCGAACTTCCGCACAAAATTGGCCTAAGTCAGGTTAGAAGGGAATCAGCACACCGTCTCGTGGGATTCGTGCTCTGGGTGCTCAATCTGGATGGTGGAGTGCTCGATACCGTGTTCGCGCAGGGCCTGCTGGGCGGCATCCAACAGCGGGCCGGTGCCGACGGTGCCGTCGCGCACGATATGCACGGTCGTGAGCACGTTCACGCCGTCCAGGCTCCACAGGTGCAGGTCGTGGATGTCAGCAACGCCCTCGACCTGCCGCAGCGCGGGCTCGATCGCACTGGCGTCGAAGTCCGCCGGGACTTGCTCGAGCAGCACGCTCGCCGAAAGCCGCATGAGCTGCCAGGCGCGCGGCAGCACCATCGCCGCGATCGCTAGGGAGGCGATCACGTCCGCCGCCACAAACCCCGTGGTCAGTACCACAATGCCGGCCACGATTACTGCGACCGAGCCGAGCATATCCACTAACACGTGCAAGAACGCGCCCTCCACGTTGATCGAGGATTTGCGGTGCCGGTGCAGAACCCACGCCGATAGCGCATTCGCCACCAGGCCGATCACCGCGATGATCAGCATCGTTTTTCCCTGCACTTCGGCCGGGCTCTGCAGGCGGCGCACCGCCTCGACGACAATCCACACCGAGATCGCCAGCACCATCACTGCGTTCGCCAGTGCAGCAAGCACCTCCACTCGTCGGTAGCCGTACGTGGCCTGAGCCGATGCTTGTCGGCGCCCAACCAACACCGCTAACACCGCGATGATCAACCCCGCAGCGTCGGAAAGCATGTGCATCGCATCCGCCATCAGCGCCATCGAACCCGCCAACCAGCCGCCGATCAGCTCCGCGAAGAAGACGGTGCCGGTAATGCCTAGCGCAATCAAGAGTGCGCGCAGCGGCGTGCTGGAGTGATCGTGGTCGTGGTGCTCGTGTGCCATGCACTCAGCCTATCCCCGTCGACGCTTATTGACAATTAAATGAAAATGGATGGCGGTAAGCGCAGCCACTTAGGCCAAGTCGGCCTGATTTAGGTCATTGTGCAGTTGTCCTTTGAATATGTAGAGAAGCTGAAACAAGAACACACATAAACTAATGCAACTGCATGTCAAAAAAGCGGCGGCCGAGTGTACGCGAGGTAAATATAAAACTACTTTTGTATAAATTGATAGAGAAAAGCGCCGCGACCCGTGGAACGTGTTAAAAGGAGGGTCGCGGCGCTTGTACCAAAAGAAATTACTTTTTGGTTTCACCCAACAGATGGCACTGAATCATGTTGGTGTTACCAGCGATTCCTGGAGGGGTACCAGCAATGACGACAATCATGTCGCCTTCCTCATACCTGTCCATCTCCAGCAATGCATCATCGATGGCTTCCATCATGTCATCGGTGGACTTAACGTGCGGGCTCAGGAAGGTCTCAGCACCCCACGTGAGAGCCAGCTGGGAACGAACCGCTGGGTCCGGAGTAAATGCCAACAGTGGCAGGTGGGAGTGCAGGCGAGCCACTCGCTTAGCGGTATCACCGGAGGTAGTAAAGGCTACGATGGCCTTTGCATTGAGACGTTCGGCAATATCGCGGGCGGAATAGGACACCACACCACGCTTGGTGCGCGGAACGTGGGACAGCGGTGGAACCTTGCCACCATCTTCAGCATTAGCCACGATCTTGGACATGGTGCGCACGACGTTCTGCGGGTCAATACCCACGGAAGTCTCACCAGAGAGCATAACGGCATCGGCGCCGTCGAGAACGGCGTTAGCTACGTCAGAAGCCTCTGCACGGGTCGGGCGCAGGTTGGAAATCATGGAATCCAGCATCTGGGTAGCCACGATGACCGGCTTAGCATTCTCGCGAGCAATCTGGATAGCGCGCTTCTGGAACAGCGGCACGCGCTCCAGCGGCACCTCAACACCGAGGTCGCCACGGGCAATCATGATGGCATCGAATGCCAGCACGATGGACTCGAGCGCGTCTACTGCCTCAGGCTTTTCCAGCTTGGCAATGACCGGAACGCGGCGACCCTCTTCGTCCATAATCTCGTGGACCTTATCCACATCTGCTGGGGAGCGGACGAAGGACAGTGCCACGAGGTCAACGCCGAGATTCAAAGCGAAGCGCAGGTCAGCGATATCCTTTTCCGACAACGCCGGCACAGAGATATCCATACCAGGGAGGGAAACGCCCTTATTATTGGAAACTGGGCCACCTTCGGTGACCTCACAGACGACGTCGTTGCCGTCGACTTCCTTACAAACAACGGCAACCTTGCCGTCGTCAATCAGCAGGCGGTCACCTGGCTTAGCATCTTTGGCCAGGCCCTTGTAGGTGGTGGAGACGCGGTCATGGGTGCCTTCGATATCGTCCACGGTAATGCGGACGATCTGGCCGTTATCCCACTGCTCCTCGCCGTTGATAAAGCGGCCAAGGCGAATCTTAGGGCCCTGGAGGTCCGCCAAGATACCTACGGCGCGGCCGGTCTTATCGGTGGCCTGGCGCACCCAGTTGTAATTCGCCTCGTGGTCTGCATGCTCGCCGTGAGACATATTCAGGCGGGCAACGTCCATGCCGTCCTGTACGAGGCGCAAGATGCCGTCCTCGCTAGCAACGGCAGGGCCGAGAGTACAAACAATCTTCGTTCTTCTATCCAGCATTATTGGCCTATTCCGTCGGGGGAAACTGAACACTCCCCAACCTACTCCTTCGAAAGGATTGGGGCCACAATTTTTTGGTTCCATTTTCTGAACGGACACCACAAAATGCCCCATTTCCCACAAAAACAAATCCAACCGGGCACACTTGGGCAGTATTTACGTCGATAAAGAGCCTGGTTGCTGCCCATCAGATACCGCGTGCTCTGGGCTGTGCTCATCAGCATCCCGGCGCTCCGCCCAATACTTAGGATCTACCTCTTCGGGAGACTCTGGTCCCTGGCGGTGCCTATCAAGCACGAAGAAGACAATCGCGGCGATGATAAAAATCATTAGGGAGACGATGATATTCACGCGGACCCCAAAGATATGGGTCGCCTCATCGGAACGCATTCCCTCAATGAAGAAACGGCCCAAGGTATACCCCATGACATAGAGGGCAAAGACGCGCCCGTGCCCCAATTTCCAGGCCTTGTGAGCCCACAAGAGGAAAAGGCAGACCAAGACATTCCACACCAGCTCGTACAAGAAGGTCGGGTGCACCGAGGTCATGACCTCACCCGTGGAATGTCCGGAAACGGGAGCATAGCCACCATTTTCATTGACGCGGTAATAGATGTCTAAAGCCCACGGAACGTCGGTCGGGCGTCCGTAGAGCTCCTGGTTAAACCAGTTACCTAGGCGTCCAATCGCTTGCGCGAGGACGAGGCCTGGCGCCACCGCGTCAGCAAAGGGGCCGAGCGGCACCTTCTTCACTTTAAAAAGCACCCATAAAGCTAGTGCGCCCAAGGCTACGGCGCCCCAAATGCCCAGGCCGCCGTTGGTAATCTTCAGCGCGTCCGCGGGATTGCAGCTATCGCAGAAATACTTCTGGTTATCGGTAATGACGTGGTAGAGCCGCCCACCAATGATGCCGGCGGGGATAACCACAATGGCAGCATCCCACACTGTGTCTGGGTTACCGCCGCGTGCGGTATAGCGGCGCAAGGTCATTCGCAGGCCGACGATAATCCCTACGATGATGCACAGCGCATAGGCACGAATGGGAATGGGCCCCAACTGCCACACGCCCTGCGGCGGAGACGGAATATTTGCAAGAATTTCTGTGTGCACGTAGCTAGTGTGCCTTATCCCCCACCCCACCAGCTAGTTGGGGCCTTAATCTATCTTGCGCGCGGGGCACGCTGGATGCTGCCCGGCAGCCACCAAGGAGCGCGCCAGCGCCGTAGGATCTTGGGCAGCCATGACGGATTCGCCCACCAAAACTGCATCGGCGCCGCGTGAAGCATAGTGAAACAGGTTGCGCGCGTTGTTTACCCCGCCTACTGCGATGCGCAGGATGGATTCTGGCAGGCCTGGGGCGATATCGTTAAACGCCTCGCGGTTAATGGCATCCGAAGCCAACGACCACGCATTGATGGCGATGACGCTACTTCCTGCCTTGATTGCGCGGTCGACCTCTGCGCAGTTGCGTACCTCTACGATGGCGGTCATACCGAGCGATTCCACGCGGTCTAACAGCGCCTCCAGGCGAGCTTGCTCTAAGAGCTCTACCTGCAGCGGAATGGCATCGGCCCCAAAGCACCGGGCTTCATGAATTTGGTAGGGGTCCACGATGAGATCGCGCGACATCATGGGAATATCAATCGCAGCACGGGCAGCTGCCATGTCTTCTAAAGAACCGTGGAAACGGCGGAAATCAGTCTGGCATGCCATGAGATGTACGCCGCAGTGTTCAAAGGTGCGGGCCCATTCCGCCATCTGTTCCGCAGAGCCAACATGAGCGATTTCGCCGCCGTAGGGTACGGCGCGCTTGAGCTCAGTGATGACCGAGCAGCCTGTGCGCAGCAATGCCGCGCGTGCATCCCGGGGAGGTTCCATGTCACGCGAGCGCACCTTCACCTCTTTGAAGGACACGCGAGCTTCCCGTGCAGCGACGTCCTCCAAGACTCCTGCAACAAGGTGGTCAACGGCAATGGGCGTAGGCATCAGCACCTCCCTCCACGGGCGATTAAGATCACACTTAGGTTAACCTGCTCACCTGCCGTTCCGGAAATTGCACAGGAAACGGGGCTAATTTTTGTCCATATCAGTGGGATCGATATCACTATCAAGCGCGTCCCACATCACACGGCCAGAGTCGGAGGAGGTTTCCAAATCCTCCTCCAACTTTTCCTGCCGTGCCGCTGGGGTTTCGTATTTGCTCGACACCTTCGCCTTATCCTCGCCTGGATTGCGTGCAAGCATCACTGCACCAAAAAGGCCCGCTGCCGCACCTATGAGGGCCACGATTGGTCCCAGGGAATGCACCTCGGTGGAAACGACTGTGGCCCAGTCAGAAATCTGGGCAGAGTCTACGGCGTTTTCATTGGCCGAAGCTCCCTGCAGGATCTTCTGCGCGCGCTCGGTGTCCGCGCCCGCAGTCAGCAGGCTCACCGGTGTCCATGCGCTGGCCGCGGCCGCGAGGGCGCACACGATGCCCACCACTCGCCTACCGACGCGCCGCAGCGCCATCCCCGCAACAGCACCGGCTACCAAAACTAAGGTCAAGGCCATGATCTCCAGCGACCAAGCCGAGCCGATGATGTCATTGGCCGCGGAGCCGGCCTTATCGTCCTCGCTGGCGGCTACCACCCACGTGGCACGGGAGGACAGCCACACTACGATGGCTCCAGCAGCGATAAGTAGTGGTCCAAGGCGTCTAGCCTTCACGGTTGCCCTCCTAGGAGATCGGTGGCGTCAAAGCACGTGCGGTCACCGGTATGGCAAGCGCCGCCACGCTGCCGCACCGTCAGCAGAATAGTATCTCCATCGCAGTCAAGGCGAACGCCCAGCACCTCTTGGGTATTTCCAGAAGTCTCTCCCTTAACCCAATACTCATTGCGTGAGCGCGAAAAATACGTTGCCTTGCGGGTGGCAAGCGTATGGGCCAAAGCGTGGTCATCCATCCAGGCCATCATCAACACCTCACCAGACTCAGCTTGGGCAATGGCCGGCACCAAGCCTTGGTCATTGCGCTTGAGCTGCTTGGCGATGCCCCCGTTAAGTTCATAGTTGCCCGGGGTACTCATCGGCGCACCTCGTATCCCGCAGCGTCCAAGGCGTCTTTCACGTCGCTGATTTCTACCTCCCCGAAGTGAAAAATGCTTGCTGCCAAGACGGCATCGGCGCCGGCTGCAACGGCCGGTGGGAAGTCTGCGGCGTTTCCCGCGCCGCCAGAGGCGATAACGGGAATGGTCACCGCTGCGCGCACGGCGCGCAGCAATTCCAGGTCAAATCCTTCCTTTGTGCCATCGCCATCCATTGAGTTGAGGAGGATCTCCCCTACGCCGAGTTCTTCGCCGCGGCGTGCCCATTCGATGGCGTCGATCCCGGCCGATTCCGTTCCGCCGTGCGTGGTCACCTCAAAGCCGGATGGCGCATACTCTTCGCGGCACCGGCGAGCATCAACAGACAGCACGATGCATTGGGCCCCGAAAATCTCAGCCATTTCGCGCAGCAGTTCCGGATTCTTAATGGCCGCGGTGTTCACGGAGACCTTATCTGCCCCGGCGCGCAATAGTTCTCGGACGTCATCAACGCTGCGAACTCCGCCTCCCACCGTCAAGGGGATGAATACCTGGTCTGCGGTGCGGCGCACGACCTCGAGCATGGTGGAGCGGCCTTGTTTGGACGCAGAGACGTCTAAAAAGGTAAGTTCATCGGCTCCTAGGGAGTCATAACGCGCGGCCAACTCCACTGGGTCGCCGGCATCGCGCAGGTTGTCAAAGTTGATGCCCTTGACCACGCGGCCTTGGTCCACGTCTAGGCAGGGGATCACGCGTACGGCTACAGCCATGGCGGCCGCCTCCTTTTCGGGTGTTTAGTCTTAGCGGTGAAATGAACCGGTATGACGAGACAAGATATCCACGATGGTGGCATGAACCTGCGGGGTACCTGCCACCATGCCGCGCGACTGCGCGGTCCACGGATTTCCTTCCGGATCGGTGACAACGCCACCAGCTGCCTGAATCTGCAGTGCTCCCGCGGCGTTATCCCATGGGTGCGGAGAGAAGTTAATCGCACCATCGAACACACCCTGCGCGACGAAGGCATTATCAAGCCCTACGGAACCGGTCATTCGCGGGCGCAGTCCGGTCTCGCGCAGCTCGTGGAAAATCTCGGTGGGCAGGTGGGAAGAGCAGCCCACGTGGCCGCGTGCTTCATCAAATCCCATTGCTTCGTCCCCTCCACCGAAACCAGTGGCAGGCCCACCTACTGAGCGCAGTGGGGAGCCATCGCAGGTGACCAGACGGCGCCCCAGAAGCGGGAAGTCAGATACCGCAGCAACAGGGGCGCCCTCATGAATGAGCGCCACTAGAATGCCGGCCATGGGGTTTCCGGCAGAGTAGTTTGCGGTGCCATCAATCGGATCTACCACCCACACGGTATCGAGCACGCTGCCGCCTGATTCTTCTCCATAGACCGGGATACCGGTCATCTGGGTCAAGATATCGCGCAGCTGTTGTTCGATGACGAGATCTACCTCGGTGGCAAAATCTCCCTGCCCCTTAAAACGGGCGGGCGCAGCTCCGAGGCCGGAGCGAAAAATGGGTTCTACTTGGTCTACGGCCGCCTCCGCGAAGGCCACCAACTCGCGGGGTTCCATCATGACTTAGTTGTCCTCAGGGGCGAAAGGGTCAATGGTTTCTTCCGCCGGCAGCGGCTCTACCTCGGCCACCGCAGCGAGTGCTTCGTCGAGGGTGAAATTCCCTTCGTACAGGGCCTTGCCAATAATGGCGGAATCGATGCCCTCATTTACATAAAGCGCGAGCTCGCGCAGGTCTTCCACGCTAGAAATGCCACCAGAGGCGGTGATCTTTGCCTCCGTTGCCATCGCCACCTCGCGCAGGAGCTCAATATTAGGTCCGGTGAGCGTGCCGTCTTTAGACACATCTGTCACCACAAAGCGCTGGCAGCCGGCTGCATCCAGGCGCTCGAGTACCTCCCACAGATCGCCGCCATCGGAGACCCAGCCATTGCCGGCGGTACGCCATTCGCCGCCTTCCTCGCGCACGGCAAGATCCACGGCGACCTTATCTCCGTAGCGCGCCAGGATGTCCTCGACCCATTCCGGCTGCTCTAGGGCAGCCGTGCCGATACTAATGCGCTGCGCGCCGGTAGCCAGCGCGCGCTCCACCGCGGCATCATCCCGGATGCCGCCACTAAGCTCCACATTTACGCCCAGCTCACGAGTAATCGTCGCCATTTCTGCGTGGTTGGAGCCCCGGCCGAAAGCCGCATCCAAATCCACAAAGTGCAGCCAGTGCGCGCCTTGGGATTGCCACTTTTGTGCGGCATCGCGCGGGGAACCATACGAGGTTTCGGTGCCTGCTTCGCCTTTATCCAAGCGCACGGCTTGGCCTTGAGATACATCGACTGCTGGCAAAAGCGTAAAAGTCATATTCTTCATCCTACCTAGAGCGTGCGCATCCAGTTTTCCAAAAGCTGAGCACCGGCGTCCCCGGATTTCTCAGGGTGGAATTGAGTCGCCCACAGGACACCGTTTTCTACCGCCGCGACGAACTTATCGCCCGCGTGCTCGGCCCAGCTCACCTGCGGCGGGCGGGTAATCTCCGTTTCCAATTCCCACCGGCGAACGCCATAGGAATGCACGAAATAAAACCGCTCGTCTTCGGCCACTCCGGCAAACATATCGCTGCCGACGGGTACCTCTACGGTATTCCATCCCATATGCGGCAGCACCGCAGATTGCAGCTTTTCCACGGTGCCGGGCCACTCGCCGCAGCCGGTGGAGTTGATGTTGTGTTCCACTCCGGCGTCGAAAAGCACCTGCATGCCTACGCAAATGCCCAACACCGGCCGCTCTCCTGCCAAGCGCTGGCCGATGACCCGAGGGCCCTGGACCGCGCGCAGCCCGCGCATGCAAGCAGCAAACGCACCCACGCCGGGAACAAGCAGACCGTCCGCTTCCACCGCTTCCTTGGGGTCCGCGGTAACGGTAACGTCCGCGCCCACTCGCTCCAGCGCGCGCTGGGCCGAGCGCACATTGCCCGCGCCATAATCCAATAATGCGACCGTCTTTGCCATGGGCTATACCTTACGCATGCGACGCAGGCGCGTCCGGATATCGTTGGTTTCGCTCACGCGGGTGCGCCCAAGGATAAAATCTGCCAGCGTCATCACAACGCCGGCGACGAGGATGACCACGCCGGCGCCAAAAGCCCCTGCATAGCCGTAGCCGGCAACCAAGGCGCCCAAGAGGGTCGAGCCCAAGCCGGTTCCGCCGTCATAGAAGATATTCCAGATGGCCGAAGCCTCCGAGACGCGCTCGCGCGGCAGGCGGTCAAACATCGATAGCAGGGCCTCATTTTGCGCAATACCAAAGGCACCGCCGAAGAGGAAGGCACCCAGGACGAGCCACCACACAGAACCGTCGAGGTACAGCGGTACGGCGATGGCGAGCACGCCCACGATGGCCATGATCTGGCTGGGGATATACAGACGGCCTGGGGTGCCTACGCGGTCTGCCACCATGCCGGCAAAGTAGCGGAAAATCATGGCGGCGCCGCCCACGATGGACAGCATGATGCCGGCCAAGCTGGCGCCGCGCTCTGCATCAAGTTCTTGCACCGCCGGCGGCAGGAAAGACGAGACGGCACCGTAGCTCATGGAGAAGGTCGTCAGCGCCAGCGCGGGCACGAGCACCAGCTTCCACGTAGGAACGCGGATAAGGTTCGGCTCCTCTTCGGTATCGGAGGCGAGGGTGACCTTAATCTTGGGAATGCGCAGGCACAGACCAAAGCCCACAAAGCCAATGATGCCGGCGGTGATATACGTCGAGGCATAACCTAGCTTTTCCGCCATGATCAATCCCAGTGGCAAAAAGACCATTTGGCCCAGGCCAGTGAAAACACCAATCATGCCGGTTGCCTTGCCCAGCAGGCGTACGGGCGCCAGTTCCGCAATGAGCGCGGACTCAGAAACGGTCAGCGCACCAAAGCCCACGCCGCGCAGTGCGGAAAAGAGCAGGACAACCCAAGCATCGGTACCCAAGAGGTGGCCAAAGGCAGGTACACCCAGGGTAAACGCGGACAGTGCCATTACGCGGCGGTAGCCCCACCGGCGCAGGAGCCATGGGGAAATGATCTGGGTCAGCACGGTAAAGGCCATGAAGATGCCTGTGGATGAGCCCGCCAAGGTCGCTGAGCCGCCAGAGTCAATGACCGCTAGCGGCACCACTGGAAGGAGGATGGACCAAGCACCGAAGGCTGCGGCGATGGCCAACATGGTCGCGGTATATCCAGGTACCTTCCAGATATTAGTTTCTTGGGTATTGCTCATTTACCGAACGCTCCTACCATCCACGAGATTGCTGCTACCACGGTGATTGCGGCCAAAAGAGAGGCTACTACTGTCATGGCCTTTGACCCCTGTTGGTAGGCAGACCATGCGCCTCCCACCAGCATGCCAGCTACGAGGAAGAGGACCAAGATCATAAAGTGCATGCGTTCTAGAGTGCTCCCTTCGTCGATGGAATTCCAGTCTGGCGGGGGTCGAATTCCACCGCACCGCGCAGCGCACGCGCGACGGCCTTAAACTCCGCCTCCGTAATGTGGTGCGGATCGCGCCCATAGCGCACGTTGAGGTGGAGCGTTACCGCAGCGTGGGTAGCGAGCGTTTCAAAGAAGTGGCGATTGATCACGGTGGCGTAATGCCCACCGATGGTCTGCCACTGCAGGTGCTCTGGTTCGCCGTTCATGACAAAATAGGCGCGCCCAGAAAAATCCACCACCGCTTCCACTAAGGCCTCATCCATGGGCAAAAGCTGGGAGCCAAAGCGGCGAATGCCGGCCTTATCCCCCACCGCCTCACGCAGCGCGGTGCCGAGCACGATGGCGGTATCTTCCACCGTGTGGTGGGCATCTACCTCCACATCGCCCTCCGCGCCCACGGTGAGATCGAAACTGCCATGGGTAGCAAAGGCCGTGAGCATGTGGTCAAAGAAAGGCAGTCCGGTGGAAATATCGCTACGCCCGGTGCCATCGAGGTCAATGACCACAGAAATCTGCGATTCCGACGTCGCCCGCTGGGCGCGCCCGACGCGGTTGCTCATGCTTCGCTCCTTTCACCTGCGGCCGGGGAATCAGCCACTACTGTATCCGCAAGGTCCTCGGCTACGGCCAAGAAGGCCGAATTTTCTTCCGGTAGCCCCACGGTCATGCGCAGGTGGCCTGCGATGCCAACATCGCGAATGAGCACTTCCTTATCCAAGAACTGCTGCCACACGCGGTGTTGGTCAGCAAAGCGGCCAAAGAAGAGAAAATTAGATTCGCTCGGCAGGACGGTATAGCCCAGTTCGCGCAAGCGAGCGGCCACCCGCTCGCGTTCGGCGGCGATCTTTTCCACGGTGGCGAGCGTATCCGCGCTATGGCGCAGCGCCACCGTCGCCGCCGCTTGGGAAAGCACGGACAGATGGTACGGCAGCCGCACCAGCATTACGGCCTCCACGAAGGCCGGGTCCGCCACGAAATAGCCGAGGCGGCCACCCGCGAAGTCGAAGGCCTTAGACATGGTGCGCGAGACCACCAGCTTCGTAGGGTATTTATCCAGCAGCGTCACCGCAGAAGGCGAGGAAGAAAATTCGCCATAAGCTTCATCGACGATGAGGATGCCAGGGGCGGCGTCGGCAAGCGCGGCAATATCGTCCACGCTGGTCACCCCACCGGTGGGGTTATTCGGCGTAGTCACAAAGATGATATCCGGCTGGTGCTGCGCCACGGCTGCGAGCGCCCGGTCCATATCAATGCGGAAATTCTCATCGCGCGGGCATTCCACAAACTGCGTATGGGTGCCGTCCGCGAGGATAGGGTGCATGGAATAAGACGGGGTGAAACCGAGCACACTGCGGCCCGGACCGCCGAATGCCTGCAACAGCTGCTGCAAAATCTCATTCGAGCCATTGGCCGCCCACACCTGCGCATAGCCCACGCGCACGCCGGTTTGCTCAGTGATATAAGCCGCTAGGGCCTGGCGCAGCTCCACCGCATCGCGCTCCGGATAGCGATTGAGTGTGGTGGCAAGGCGCTGGGTCTCCGCCACCAGGTCATCCACTAGCGCCTGCGAGGGAGGATAGGGATTTTCGTTGGTATTGAGCTGGTAGGCCACGTGGAGCTGCGGCGCCCCATAGGCGGACTTGCCGCGCAGCTCCTCGCGCAGGGGAAGATCATTCAAGTGCGTCATTTATTTCTCCTCGAATCGGGCGCGGATAGCCTCACCGTGGGCGGGTAGCCCCTCGGCCTCCGCAAAAGCGATAACGTGCGGGGCAATCTCTTCCAACGCAGCTCGGTCATAATCAATAAGGTTGACCGGCCGCATAAAGGTATGGGTAGAAAGGCCGGCAGAAAAGCGCGCCGTACCGGAAGTGGGCAATACGTGATTGGAGCCGGCCGCGTAATCTCCCAGCGGCACTGGAGCAAAGTGCCCTACAAAGATGGCACCGGCGTGCTTAATGCGCTCGGCCACCGCGCCGGGCTCTGCGGTGTGGATTTCCAGGTGCTCAGCGGCATAGGCATTGGCCACCGCCACCGCTGCATCCAGGGAATCGACCAACACAATTCCGGATTGCTCGCCGCCTAGAGCTTCGGCCGTCCGCTGCGCATGTGCAGTGGCGCCGTGGCGCGCTTCTACCTCCTCCTTCACACGCTGAGCCAGGCTTGGAGATGCCGTAATGAGCACACTCGCGGCCATCGGATCATGCTCGGCCTGGGAGATGAGATCATAGGCCACATACACCGGATTCGCGGTGTCATCAGCGATAATGGCGATTTCGGTCGGCCCGGCCTCAGCATCGGTGCCCACCACGCCGCGCACCAACCGCTTGGCCGCGGTGACGAAGATATTTCCTGGTCCGGTGATCATGTCCACCGGGGCTAGTTCGGCGTCATCATCACCGTAGGCCATCAGCGCGATGGCTTGGCCGCCTCCTACCGCCCAGACCTCATCTACGCCGAGCATCTGGCACACGGCCAGCACCGTGGGGTGCGGCAGGCCGCCGGACTCTTTTTGTGGCGGTGAGGCTACCACCAAGCTTTCCGCGCCGGCCGCCTGCGCTGGCACGGCGTTCATGATTACCGAGGACGGATAGACCGCCTTGCCTCCCGGCACGTATAGCCCAACGCGCTCGATGGGGCGAAAGACCTCGGTCACCGTGGCACCTAGCGCCAGCTCAGTGGTGTGCGCGGCCGGTTTCTGCTCGGCGTGAACCTTGCGAACCCTCTCAATGGAAACCTCAATCGCTTGGCGCACCTGCGGGTCTAGGCCGGAAGCGGCCTTCTCCAACTCCGCTTGGGGCACCCGCAGGTGGGTTGGGCGCACGCCATCGAATTGCTCGCCAAAGTCCAAGGCCGCCGCAGCGCCTTCTTGACGTACTCGATGAACCAGCGGCGCCACCTTGTCCACCACGGCGGCGACGTCGGTGCCACCGCGCGGCAAAACTCGCCGCAGCTGGGCGGGGCGCAGCTCTTGGCCACGCAAATCGATGGTGCGAAGCATTCCCGGCTCCTCTTCTGCCAATCGGATTTCTGTTATTAAACCAATATCCTAATGGCCAAATGCCAGCGAGGGGGCCGGTTTGGGCTATAGACTCGGTGTCAACACAGCTTTAAGGTGGTGGCAGCGATGAGCGAAATTGAACCCTCTCTTCTGCTCTCGCATGCCCGCACCATTGCCCGCGATAATGACGTGTCCTGCTGGGCTCTGCCTACGGGCGAGCTTCTCGTTCCGCATGCGGCCGGTGGCTCCACCTTCATCTTTATAGACCAGTTGGAAGAACCGGTGCTCCACCTGCACACCAGCCCCCGCGGAGGCGTTGATCTCAGCGAGATCTCCGAGCTCGCACACCTAGCCAACGAGTGGAACCACGATTGCCTCTCCCCGGCCGTCGTGGTTGATTATGACCAGCCTGACTGCGTGAGCGTGTCCGGCCATAGCTATCTGCCTGCCGATACCTCCCCCAGCCGCGAACAGCTCGCGGCATTCCTCCTACCGGCGCTGCGCAATGCGGAGGTCCTCATGGATCTGCTCGCCCAATCCCATCCCGGCCTCGTGCGCGAAGCCTCACCGGAGCTTGCCCCGCTTGCCGACGCCCCCTTGGAACCCTTCACCCTCGACAGCCTGTCCGAGATCCTGCCGCTTATTGGCATCCAGCGCTTCCAAAGCGACGGCGCCACCGCCATCTACGCCTGGGTCAATGATGTCCTTTTCGCCTTTGCACTGGACAATGGCCCCAGCCTCATTATCAAGGGGCATTGGGACCCCAGCCTGGACGAGGCGGAATTTACCCGGCTTTTTCTCATTTGCAATGACTGGAATCGCGCCCACCACGGCGCCGTGGCATTTTGCCACCACACCTCCGAGGGCCTACAAGTGCGGATGGATGCCGCCACCA
This sequence comes from Corynebacterium sp. ACRPE, assembly GCF_022347435.1. Classification (NCBI taxonomy): domain Bacteria; kingdom Bacillati; phylum Actinomycetota; class Actinomycetes; order Mycobacteriales; family Corynebacteriaceae; genus Corynebacterium; species Corynebacterium sp. ACRPE. The sequence goes on from NZ_JAKRNA010000028.1 coordinate 15,113, forward strand.
TTACCGCCGCGGGACTTACCCGGCCGCAACTATTTAGCGCCATCGGCCGCGGACTCAAGCACATCCTGCACGGCATCGATGACATCGCGCACGAAGTAACCGGCGCCTCCCCCGTCGAATGGCCCTAGACGCGCACATCACCAATCTTCATCGGCGCTGACAAAGGCCGTGGACCAATAGGCAAACATCGCCATAAAGGGCGCTACCGCCCACGAGATAGCCGGGGAGAAATTCGGCGCAAACTCTACGACTTCCCCTGGGTTTTCTGGCGGATGCGTGGCGGTGACCCCGCCAAAGACATAAAACGACGCCGCCCCAGCCAGGGCACACACGCCGACCCACAGGAGCATCGACAAGCCCCGCCCCTGCCGGCGGAGATACGCGCCCAACCCCAAGAACAAACCAAGCAGGCCGGTAATGAGGGCAAAGGTAATAAAGGCGATGAACTGAACGCTTCCCATCGCATCGATGGCATAGCCACCATCGTCTACCTCATGGCCGGTAAGCGTCGGCCGGAAAAGCCCCCACAGCGCACCGGCCACGCCATACACCAGGAGCGCACACGCGAGTAACCCCGCACCAAAACCTAGGGTGCGGGGTAACCGGCGCTTTAACAGAGCCAACTTAGTTACAGAAGGTCCAGTTGCCGTTCTCTCGACGGAAGCGGACCGTGGAGGTCTCGGTGCCCTCGGAGTTGGACACGCTCACGGTCGCAGAAGCATCGTCGCCATTGACCACAACGTCGTTGACGGACTGCAGCTTGGTCGACTGCGGGATGGACTCCAACTGGCTAGCGAACTTCTCTACCTCGGCGTTGCCACCGCCCTGCTGGCGCATGGTGTTGGCATACTCGGCGAAGGACTGGTTCGGCAGGCTATCGACGTACTGCTGGTACTGGCCGAACTCCTGGGACTGCTCATCGCGGACTGCCTGGCAGGCGTGCTGCGGCATGTAGTTGAAGTATTCCTTCACGTTATCGATCTCGTGCTGGCCGCGAACCAGCTGCTCGATGGCCTGCTTATCGCCATCATTAGCGTCCTGGCCGCCTTCGATCGGCTTGATATCCTTCGCGCCAGCGAAAGGATCTTCACCATTGTTCAGCGGGTTAGCCAGCTGATCTGGCCCCTCGCCAGCGCCGTCCTCGCCCTCCTGGCCTTCTGCGCCTGCGGCGGCGTCCTTGTTTTCGCCGCCCTTATTCTGATCCTTTTCTTTTTCCTTGTCCTTGTCTTTGTCTTTGTCCTTGTCTTTGTCCTTGGACTTATCGGCATCTTTGTCCTCGGATTTATCTGCAGACTTATCCTCAGAAGACTTGGATGCCGTGGTGGCGGCAGCCTTCTTGGAATCGTCATTGTCATCCGAACCACACGCAGCCAAAGCCAGCGGGGTAACCAGCGCAACTGCGATGAGGGACTTCTTTGCAGGGGTCAAAAAGGACAAGGGAAAGCTCCTGAATCAATCTTGCGAATGTGAAGCCACCCCAAGGGCGGCCTCTTATTTGTCTTCGCAATACTAACAACCCGACGATGGAAATGACATTGAGACTCCGTTAAAAGAACCTGTGAACTACCGTCCCGCCCGGCCAAGTCCGTACAATTGCCAAGGTGCACATAAACCGCGAGAGTATTATCGACGCCGCTCTTTCCCTGCTTGATACCTACGGGCTTGGCGACGTCACCATGCGCCGCGTTGCTTCCTCCCTCGGCGTCGCCCCCGGCGCGCTCTACTGGCACATTGCCAATAAGCAAGCGCTCATTGCAGCCCTAGCGGAAGACATTACCTCCCCCGTTTCTGGGGAGTCGCTCGAGGATATCAGCCTCAATCTTCGTGATTTGCTGCTCGCCCGCCGCGACGGCGCCGAGGTAGTCATTGCCGGCCTCTCCCTCCCGCAGGCCCCGGCCTGGGACCGCCTCTTGGCGGCCTTCACCGCTGCCGCCACGCGCAGCACCCTCGCTGCCGACAGCGCCCACCGCGCCGCCGCGCTCTCCGCCATTCACCTCGTGCTCGGCGCCACCTTGATGGAACAGTCCCAACGCCAGCTTGCAGAAACCACCGGCGAGTCGCCGGTCACAGATTATCGCGCAGACCTCATTCGCGGCGTACGCATTATTAACGCTGGACTTACGCACGGCGCCGGCGCCTAGAAAGTGGTTATGCTCGTGGGCATGAACACTCCCGCCATGGACGCAGTCCCCACGCCCACCGAGAGCTACGGCCGCCAAATCTGGCCCGGCAAACCCACCCCGCTGGGATCCACTTTTGACGGATCCGGCACCAACTTTGCCCTGTTTTCCGAGGTAGCAGACAAGGTCGAGCTCTGCCTCATCGACAAAGAAGGCACCGAGGAACGCATCGAAATGTCGGAGGTCACTGCCCATGTGTGGCATATTTACCTCCCCAATGTCACCCCTGGCCAGCGCTACGGCTACCGCGTCTATGGCCCCTATGAACCAGAAAACGGCCTGCGCTGCGACCCTTCCAAGCTCCTTGTAGACCCCTATGCCCGGGCGTTCGACGGCGAATTCGACGGCGATGCTTCCCTCTACTCCTATGACATCCATGCTGAGGAACCCGGCACCGGCCGCAACGAAGAAGACTCGCTGGGCCACACCATGTTATCTGTGGTGATTAATCCCTTCTTCGACTGGCGCAGCGACCACCGCCCGCACATTCCGGATAACGAAAAGGTCATCTACGAAACCCATGTCAAGGGCATGACCATGACCCATCCGGACGTGCCGGAAGAGCTCCGTGGCACGTACGCCGGCATGGCCCATCCCGCCGTCATTAACTACTTCAAAGAGCTTGGCGTTACCACCGTTGAGCTCATGCCCGTCCACCAATTCCTGCAGGACGATCGCCTGCGCAACCTGGGGCTGCGCAACTACTGGGGCTATAACACCTTCGGCTTTTTCGCCCCACACCATGACTATGCCTTTGCCAAGAAGCCGGGCGAGGTGGTCTCCGAGTTCAAGACTATGGTCCGCGCCTTCCACGAGGCCGGCATCGAGGTCATCCTCGACGTGGTTTATAACCACACCGCCGAGGGCAACCACATGGGCCCCACCATTGCCTTCCGCGGCATCGACAATGGCGCCTACTATCGCCTCGTCGAGGGCGATGAGGCTCATTACATGGATTACACCGGCACCGGCAATTCCCTCAATGTCCGCCACCCGCACTCGCTGCAGCTGATTATGGATTCGCTGCGTTACTGGGTTACGGAGATGCGCGTCGATGGCTTCCGCTTCGACCTGGCGGCGACCTTGGCGCGGGAGCTTGACGACGTCGACAAGCTCGCTACCTTCTTCGACCTAGTACAGCAAGATCCCATTGTCAGCCAGGTTAAGCTCATCGCCGAGCCCTGGGACATCGGCCACGATGGCTACCAAGTGGGCAATTTCCCGCCGATTTGGAGCGAATGGAACGGCAAGTACCGCGATACCGTGCGCGATTTCTGGCGCGGCGAGCCCGCTACCCTGGGTGAATTCGCCTCCCGCTTGACCGGCTCTTCGGATCTCTATGCCGATAATGACCGCCGCCCTACCGCCTCCATCAACTTCATCACCGCCCACGATGGCTTTACCCTGCGCGATCTTGTTTCCTATAACGACAAGCACAACGAGGCCAATGGCGAGGACAACCGCGACGGCGAATCTTTCAACCGCTCCTGGAACTGTGGAGAGGAAGGCCCCACCGATAACGACGATATCCGCAAGCTACGCCGCCGCCAGGCCCGCAACTTCCTAACCACTCTCCTGCTTTCCCAGGGCACTCCTATGCTCTCGCATGGCGATGAATTCGGCCGCACGCAGGACGGAAATAATAACGTCTACTGCCAGGACAACGAGCTGTCGTGGATGGACTGGTCCATGCTGGAGGAAGAAAAATCCGCCGCGATGTTGGGCTTTACCAAGCGCGTGCTGTCCATTCGCAACCACCACCCCGTCTTCCGCCGCAAGCGTTTCCTCGCCGGCGGCCCGCTCGGCGCGGATGTTAAGGAACGCGATATCGCCTGGCTGGTTCCTTCGGGCCGCCTGATGACCCAGGACGACTGGGACCACGACTTCGGCCGCGCCCTCATGGTCTACCTCAATGGCAATGCGATTACGGAAACCACCGCCCGCGGCGAGCGCATCACCGATGATTCCTTCATCATGATCTTCAACTCCCACGACGGCGAAATCGAGTTCACCCTGCCCACCAAGGATCTCGGCGCCACGTGGCGGCTGATGGTCGATACCGCCGATTCCGGCGGCTACCCCGCGGAGGAAACCCTCATTGAGGCAGAGGGTACGATCACGGTGCAGCCGCGTTCAACGCTGATTCTGCGTCAGATTGAACCGCCCGTTTTCGATTCCTAGAGAAAGGCCCCTCGTGTCATTTCCCGCGCACGGCGCACTCATCGATGTCACAGCGGATAAACTCGTGCTCCACCGCACCCTGCTGGCTACCAGCCTCGGCGCCCCCGCCACGCAGGATATCCCGCTTGAGTCCATCGACACCGTGCGCGTGAGTGAACCGACCCCCACCGGCTTCGGCGCCCTGGACTTGGGCGCCGCCGGCACTATCGCCTTCGCCCCGCACCAAGCCCCGCAGGCAGTCGCCCGCGCCATTTCCGCCGCACAGCGGGGCGAAGCACCCTCTTCCGCCGCCACCATCCCCGGCCTTGATTTCACTGCCGTGGACGTGGAAACGGCCAACGACAACTGGGGCTCTATCTGCCAAATTGGCGCGGTGCGCTTCCGCGACGGCCAGGAGACCGACTCCCGGTCCTGGCTGTGCACTCCTCCACCAGGCCTAGAGCACTTTGCCGATATCAACGTCTCCATCCACGGCATTACCGCGGACTATGTGAAAGGAGCGCCGGCTTTTGCCGACGTCGCCAAGGAGCTCTTCGATTTCCTCGGCGGCGACGTGCTTGTCGCCCACAACGCCCAGTTCGATTCCACCGCGCTGCGCACCGGCTTGCTTACTGCCGGTGCCGAGGTTCCCACCGTGCCGCTGGCCTGCTCTCTCGCACTGTCCCGCGACGCTTCCAAGGCCAAGGTTATTTCGGTGCGCAACCACAAGCTGCCCACCGTCGCCGCCCACCTGTCTGCGCCGGACTTCAGCCACCACGACGCCACCGAGGATGCTCGTGCGGCCGGCGAAATCATCGCCCGTTTGGCCGAGCGCTTCGGGCACACCGGCAGCATCCGTGACCTCTTCACCGCACGCGAATTCACCTTGGGCCGCCTCGATTCCGAGGCCATCCTGCCCGTCCTGCGCGCCCACACCGCCCCCACCTCCGGCGTGGATCTCGGCGCTGGGACCGACTTCCGCGACCAAACCCGTGCGGCCGGCTCCGCACAGAAGAAGTCCCGCGGGCCCGCCCCGTGGCAGTCCGTCGCCACCCCGGACACAATCCCAGAGCCCAACCCAGACGCCGACCCGGAAGGCGCACTCTACGGCCAGCATGTCACCCTCACCGGTGATTTTGAGCCCTACGATAAGGGCGTGCTGTGGCAGGGCATCGCCGAGCGCGGCGGCCAAGTGGCAAAGAACGTCACCAAAAAGTCCACCCTGCTCATCGTGGGCGAATGGGCCAAGAAGACCTCCAAGGAAAAGCGCGCAGAGGAGCTGCAGGCCAAGGGCCAAGAAATCGACATCTGGCCGGCCGATAAGCTCTTTGCTGAGCTGCAGCTCGACGCCGAGCCGCCCTTCTAGGCCCACCCAGGGAACCAAACGGCGGTTTCTCCAGTCCAATAAAGGCGACCGCACCCTACCGCCGCACTGGAGAACCCGCCGTGACCGTCGCCCTGCGCCCGCCTCGACCCACCACCGCAAACCTGCTGCCTGCGCTCTTTGCCCGTTCCTGGCTGAAAGAGCAGCGGCTTTCCGACGACGGCTTCTGCGACTCCCTCGCCACCATCCAGCTCTCCCCCAGCCTTTCCATGGCGCTAGTCTTTCCCGGCAAGCAGACCTTTCGCCGGCTCAGCCACCGCGGCCTCGCGGACATGGATATCTCCGCGCGCCGCGCATGGAACCACGCCTCCCATAACCTGCAGCGCGCCGCACTCGATTCGCAAGGGCTGCGTTTTTGGACCCGCCCTGCGGCCTGCGAGCTCCCTTCCGCCGCCCGTTTCGGTGGCTTGCAAGTCCGCTCCCACGGCGCACCGATTTCCTCCTGGATTGCCCACCCAGAAACCTTTACTGTGCTGGACAAGCACATGCGCCGCCTCCTGCGATCGCACTCCCTGACCTACCTAGTTCCGGACTCCGCCACGCTCTTCGCCTTTGCCCACCTGCCGGACACCTATGCCCGCCAGCTGGCTGCCGATGCCGTCGCGCGCGTACCCCGCCATCGCACCGTGCTCCACCCACGCCCGCTAGTATGGTCTAACGGATTCCCGCGGGAGTTATGAAAGGAGCACCATGCCGGAAAGTAGGATGTCGCGGCTAAGCAACCAGTACCACGACTGGGCGCGCAGCCACCCCACCGCCGCGGTGGACTTCCGCACCGCCATCGAGGACCTCCTCAATGACGCCGGCATCATCTTTGACCGCGTGTCTACCCGCGTCAAAACCTGGCCCTCGCTGAAGGCGAAGGCCAAAAAGCGCCGCGAGAACGGCGATTTTGTCTATCCCCAGCCGTGGGACGAGATTCACGACGTCATGGGAGTGCGTGTCACCCTGTATCACTCCACCGCTATTCCAGAAGCGCTAGACGTTTTCGGTGAATCCTTTAAGGTTGAACGCTCCGTAGACAAGGCGGCCGAAACTCGCATCTCTGGTGGCTTTGGCTACGGCTCCCACCACCTGGTGCTTACCGTGACCGAAGATAGCGCGGCTGCGATGGAAGAGCTCGCCGCCTACGTGGGATGGACCTTTGAGGTGCAAATTCGCACCGTCCTGCAGCACGCATGGGCGGAATTTGAGCACGATATCCGCTATAAGCAGGGACCGAACCCGCCCTCGCCGGAGGTAGATCGCCTCTTTACCTTGGCCGCGGGGCTTATCGAGCTCGCCGACCAGCAATTCGATGAGATCGCCGCCCTCAAGGCCCCCGATACAGAAACCGACAAGGACGTGGAACTTACCGCCGAGACCCTGCCGGGCGTACTTGCCATCATCTTGGGCAATCGCTTCCCGCTCTCGCGCTCGGAGCACTACCGCTTCTTGGCGGAGCTATTGGAGCAGAACGGCGTGCGCCACTTGGGCCAGCTTGAGCAGCTGCTGGATGACACCGCCATTGCCCACGTCCACGACGCCATGCGCTACCGTTTCCGCCCCGGCCAGGTGCGGCTTATCGACGACCTCCTGCTCAACAAGTTTGGCAAACAACACATCGAGGCCACCGCCGAATCCGGCGACCGCCCAGGCCGCAAGCGGCGGCTTACTGCGCGCCTGAAAGCCCTACGCGCCGCCCACTAGCCGCGCAGGATTTTCGGCAACTTACCGGAAACCGCCGCGGAATTTCTCCATATCGCGGCGCTCCTTCTTCGTCGGCCGACCGGCGCCGCGCGGGCGCACGGGAACCGACGGCAGAAACTCCTTGGGCGGCGGCGGTGGCGCGTGGTCCGTATAGCAGGTGCGCGCGACGGGCGCGCCGACGCGCTTAGCGACGGTCGCTAAAACCTCGAGGTCATGCTCATGGTGGTTGCGCCATACGCGCACGCGGTCGCCAGGCACCACCTGTTGGGAAGGCTTGACGGCCTCGCCGTTGATCTTCACGTGCCCAGCGCGCACGGCGGTCGCGGCCGCGGATCGGGTTTTAAACATGCGAACGGCCCACACCCAGGCATCGATCCTGACGGGGCGGCCGCTAGGTTGCGGGGCCGGCATCTAGTACTGGTTGTGGTTCTCGTTGACGATTTTCTGGATCTTCAGCCAGTTATAGCCGCCACCAACCACGGCGACGATGGCGCCCACCAACATCCAGGCCCAGAAACTAGCCGCCGATAGCACACCCAGCACTGCGCCCACACCGAGGCCGCCGACCACGCATACGACGGCGTTGCGGGAGTGCTTGCGCACCTGCTGCTTGCGCTGCGCAATGGGGTTATTCGGTCGTTGCTGCATAGTCATGGTCAGGATCCTACCTCAACCCACGCGCTGCCCGCCTCTGCCGCTTCGAGCTGGCCCTGCGAGATCGCTGCCAGCGTAGCTTCCAGCTCGTCCAGCCCGCCTGGGCGCACGGCCAGCGTAAAGGTTACCGCGGCCGCATAGGCGGTATCGATTATCTCAAAGCCGCGCCCGCGCAGGTCCGCCTCTACCCGCCCGGCCGTCGCATGTGGGCACTCCACGGCATAAAGCTCCCGGCGCGCCCTAGTTACTGCGCGCACCTTCTCCATGGTCTCGCTCACCGCACCACCATAGGCGTGCACTAACCCGCCAGCGCCCAACTTGATGCCGCCGAAGTAGCGCACGACCACCGCGCACACATCGAGCATGCCGGAGCCCTTCACCACGTCCAGCATCGGCTTTCCGGCCGTACCGGAGGGCTCGCCGTCATCGGAAGAGCGCTCCACCGGGTTCGCACCATCAACGTGATAGACGTAGGCGGAACAGTGGTGGCGGGCGTCGGGAAAGCGGCTGCGGGCGGCGTCGATAAACGCGCGAGCCTCTTCCTCATTGGTGACGCGACCAATCAAGGTAATAAACCGGGAGCGCTTAATTTCAATTTCGTGTTCGACCTGGCCTACTGGGCGACGATAAGAATTCTGCATTAGGCCACGAGGAATTCGTACTCGGGGGTGCCGGGCTTAAGGTACTGCACCGAAATCTTGGATTCTCCCATGCGCTCTAGCAGGCCCTGGAGATCCTCGGCACGGCTAAGCTGCAGGCCCACCAGCGCAGCGCCCGTCTCGCGGTTATTGCGTTTGAGGTACTCAAAGAGCGTGATGTCATCGGTCGGGCCCAAAATCTGGTGCAAGAAATGGCGCAACTGGCCCGGCTCCTGCGGGAAATTCACCAGGAAATAATGCTTCAGGCCGCGGTGGACCAGGGAGCGCTCCATGATTTCGGCGTAGCGCAGCACATCGTTATTGCCGCCGGAAATTACGCACACCACCGTCGCGCCCGGTTCCAGGTCCAATTGGTGCAGGCCCGCCACCGACAGCGCACCGGCCGGCTCCGCAATGATGCCCTCATTTTGATACAGGTTGAGCAGGTCCGTGCACACCGCGCCCTCGGACACGGTGTCGAAGCTCAGGCGCTCGCGATTGGCCTGCAAAATCTCATAGGGCAGCGCGCCTAGGCGCTTGACGGCCGCGCCATCCACGAAGGGGTCGACCTCCTCCAGCGTCACCGGGCCGCCGTGGTCAAACGCCGCTCTTAGCGACGCCGCCCCCTCCGGCTCCATGCCCACCACCCGAGTCTGCGGCGCCATATCCGCCACATAGGAGGTGATGCCAGAAATCAGGCCGCCGCCACCCACAGGAACGACGATGGTATCGAGCGACTTGCCCTTGGCCGAAAGCTGCGCCAGAACCTCCGCCGCGACCGTGCCTTGCCCGGTGATGGTATCGCGGGCGTCGAAGGGCTCGATGAAGGTGGCGTCGCGCTCGGCGGCGTCGGCATGCGCCGCCGCGGCTGCCTCATCGAAGTTGGCGCCGACCACCACCAGTTCCACCTGGTCGCCGCCATGGACCAGGATGCGGTCGCGCTTTTGCATCGGCGTGGGCTCCGGCACAAAAATCTTGCCGGCAATGCCCATCGTGCGGCAGGCATAGGCCACGCCCTGCGCGTGATTGCCGGCCGAGGCCGTAACAATTCCCCGGCCGCGCTCCTCTTGGGGAACATTCGACATACCGTTTAACGCGCCGCGAATCTTATAGGAGCGCACGTCCTGCAGATCCTCCCGCTTGAGATAGACCTCGCAGCCCGTCTCGGCCGACAGCCGAGCGCAGTATTGCAGCGGAGTCGGGGCGATTTCCGAGCTAATCCGCGCCTGCGCCTGCTGGATATCGGATGCATGGATGGTCGAATCAGTCATGTCTTGACAGTCTACCCATTCACTGGAAATTCACTGTCCTTTAGTTGCAGCGTTACCTCCATCAGCAATAGTGGACATAACCACAAGAAAGGAATACTTATGCTCAAGCGCATCTCTCTCTGCGTTACCTCCTCGCTCGTCCTCGCCTGTGCCCCGGCCGCCCACGCCCACATCGTGGATAACGTGCTGGAGCACTCCGCCCCCAACGCGGCACTGCAGCTGACTCCCATCGGTTCCCATGAATCCGGCGTGCTGGGCAAATCCGCCGCCGAAATCGTCGCCTACCACGCTGCGTCCCAGCGCATCCTCACCGTCAATGCGCGCTCTGGCGAGGTCGATATCCTGGACGCCTCCGATCCCACTCAGCCGCGCAAGGTCGGCGCCCTCTCCGCCGGCGGGGACAAGGAAATCAACTCCGTGGCCGTGCGCCCCGATGGCCTGGCCGTCGCCGCGGTACAGCAGGCGGACAAAACCGACAACGGCGAGGCGCTGTTCTTCAATGCCGAAACCGGCGAGGAGCTTGGGCGCGTAGGCGTTGGCGCCCTGCCCGATAACGTGCACCTCACCGCCGACGGCCGCCACGCGCTGGTTGCCAACGAGGGCGAGCCTTCCGACGCCCTCAACGCCGAGGGCACCGCCTACCTCAAGGACCCAGAGGGCTCCATTTCCGTCATCAGCCTGCCCGAGGACGTCGCAGCGCCCGCGCTTGGCGACGTCCACACGGCCGATTTCACCGCCTTTGACACCGCCGACCTCGACCCCTCGATCCGTGTCTTCGGCCCCTCCGGGCACCATAACCTGCCCTCGCGGGACTTCGAGCCGGAGTACATCTCCTCCGCGGGCGGCAAGGCCTACGCCACGCTGCAGGAAAACAACGCCATCGCGGTCATCGATATCGAATCCGCCACCGTAGAAAAGTTAATCCCCGCTCATATCGCAGACCACTCCCAGGTGCCGCTGGATCCGTCCAATAAGGATGACGCCGCGGAGCTGCGCACCATTCCGGTCAAGGGCCTGTCCATGCCGGACTCCATCGGCGCTTTCGAGACTGAAGGCCAGACCTATTTCGCCACCGCCAACGAAGGCGATGCCCGTGAATGGGGCGGCTATACCGACGAAGTAGAGCTCAAGGACCTAGTAAAGGACGGCAAGGTCTGCGATGACCTCGAGCTTCCCGAGGGCATTGAGGATAAGAAGGTCGCCGGCAACCTCAAGCTCTCCAACGCTTCTGGCTGGAACGAAGAAAAGGAATGCTTCGACGGCCTGTATTCCTATGGCTCGCGCTCTTTTAGCATCTACGACGCCGAAGGCAACGTCGTCTTCGACTCCGGTGCGGACTTCGAGAACATCACCAAGGTTATGCCCGGCCTGAACTTCAACGCTGATAACGAGGATCCGGATTTCGATGACCGCTCCGATAACAAGGGACCAGAGCCAGAAGCCTTGACCATCGGCAAGGTTGGCGATCGCACCTATGCCTTCATCGGCGCAGAGCGAGTGGGCGGCATCTTTGTCTACGACGTAACCACCCCCGCCGAGGCAAAGTTTGTCACCTACGTCAACAATCGCGATTTCTCCGTTGGCTACGACGAGGACGATGTCGCTGCCACCACCAAGGCCGGCGACCTCGGACCAGAGGGCCTAGCCTTCGTTCCCGCCGCCGACTCCCCTAGCGATGACGCGCTCCTCATCGCCGGCAACGAGGTATCCGGCACCACCACCGTGTTCTCCGTCAAGGACCTGCTTACCGACGCCTCCGATGACAACGATTCCCCCTCCACGTCTGCGGGTTCCACTGGATCCAGCAACGGCAGCAGCGGCAGCAGCGTCGCTGCCGGCGTGGGCATCGTGGCCGGTTTGGTAGGTCTTGGCGCCCTGATTGGCGGGGCGCTGGGCTTCCTGCCGAAGACCGTCGACGAGTTCTATGCACTGTTGCCGGCCCAGGTGCGCAAGCTTTTGCCATAGACCTTCCGGGGTTTACCTGCTAAATTATTTGAGGCTAATACCTCTCACTCTAAAGGAGAACCATGCGCAACCGTCTCAGCACTTCGCTCGTCGCCGCCACCGCCGTGGTAGCGGGCCTCGTTGCACCACCAACCGCTTCTGCCGCAGAAGATAAGCCGAAGGAGATTTCGGCTGAATGCCAGGCCGAGGTCGACAACGCCAAGGAAGAGCACCTAAAGAAGATTGAGAGCGGCGAGCTCGGATCTTCCGCCCGCACCCCGCAGGAGCTCATGCAGGGCCTGGCTAACGGCTACGGTTCTTCCGGAATGCCGAAGGAGCCGGACTGCGTGGCCGAGGAGGCAGAGGCGCACCAGATCGAGGCGCTCAAGAAGCTTCCCATCTGGGGTTCTTCCTCCCCAGAGAAGTTCCTCGAGGTCATGAGCTGGGTTACCGTGGCCGCCAGCCTCGTTGCCGCGCTGCTGCAGGCCTTCACCATGGTTGCCAAGGTGAACCCCGCTGTGCTGGAGCCAATGAAGAATGCCCTCAAGCAGCTGGGCGTGCGCTTCTAAGCACTAAATAATTGAGCCGCTCCGGAACTGAACTGGCCCCCGAAAGTTGGACTGGTTTAATTCTAGGCGGTTAGGGCTTCAAGGGTCTGATTTCGATATTGCATCGGGGTTAGACCCTTGAGTCGTTGTTGGATGCGTTCGGTGTTGT
>NZ_JAKRNA010000029.1:0-26065 GCF_022347435.1 Corynebacterium sp. ACRPE
GGGGCGGGCGACGGGGGCGTAGCAGTCACAGGGGTCCTTTACTTGAGCAGGCGGGCGGCTTCGGTAGCGAAGTAGGTCAGAATCTGATCGGCGCCGGCGCGCTTGAATGCGGTCAGGGACTCGAGCATGATGGCTTCGCCGTCGATCCAGCCGTTGGCGGCCGCGGCCTTGACCATCGCGTACTCGCCGGAGACCTGGTAGACCGCGACCGGCACGGGAGAAGTCTCCGCCACGGCCGAAAGCACGTCCAGGTAGGGCAGACCGGGCTTGACCATGACGAAGTCCGCGCCCTCGTCGATGTCGAGCTCGGCTTCGAGCAGGGATTCGCGGAAGTTGCGCGGGTCCTGCTGGTAGGTGCGGCGGTCGCCTTCCAGGGAGGAACCGACGGCATCGCGGAACGGACCGAAGAAGGCGGAGGCGTACTTGGCGGAATAAGCCATGATGGCCACGTCCTCGTGGCCGGCCTCGTCGAGATCGGCACGGATGGCGCCGACCTGGCCGTCCATCATGCCGGACAGGGAGACGATTTGGGCGCCGGCGCGGGCTTGGGAGCGGGCCATGTCTTGGTAGAGCTTTACGGAGGCGTCGTTAAGCACGCGGCCTTTGTCATCCAGCACGCCGCAGTGGCCGTGGGAGGTGAACTCGTCGAGGCAAGTATCGGCCATAACGATGAGGTCATCGCCGAATTCCTCGTGGAGGCAGGAAATGCCGCGGTTCAAAATGCCTTGCGGGTCCCAGGCGACGGAGCCGGTGTCATCCTTGTCCTCATCGAGCGGCACGCCGAAAAGGTCGATGCACGGCACGCCGGCCTCCAACGCCTCCTCGGCCGCGCGGCGCAGGGAGTCGAAGGTGTGCTGGTAGACGCCCGGCATGGAGGGAATCTCGCGCGGGGCGTCGAGTCCGTCCACGATGAACATGGGCAGAATCAGGTCCGAGGGGCGGACCTCGGTTTCGGCCACGAGGTTGCGCATCTGCGGGGTGGTGCGCAGGCGGCGTGGGCGGCGGGCTGGGAAGGTGCTCATTGGGTACTCCTTAGAGCGAGACTAAAACTTATGCCTTGTCGACCTTAGTAGCCTTCTTGCGCGAGCGGCGTTTCTTGCGCGGCGCGGGCAGGTTTCCGGCGGCGCGGAGGGCGGCGACGTGGTCTGCGAGGGCGTCGACAAGCGCGGGCACGTCCGCGACTTCGGGCACGACATCGACGCGCAGGCCCATCTCTTCCGCGGCCGCTCTTGCCGACGGCCCGATACACGCAATGATCGTCCGCTGGTGCGGTTTGCCCGCAATGCCCACCAGATTGCGCACGGTGGACCCGGAGGTGAAGGCGACGGCGTCGAAGCCGCCGGTCTTGATCATGTCGCGGATTTCGGCCGAAGGCGGGGCGGCGCGGACGGTGCGGTAGGCCACGACGTCATCGACTTCCCAGTCGAGGGCCTTGAGCCCGTCAACTAGGGTATCGGCCGCGATATCGGCGCGCGGGAGCAGGACGCGGCCGACGGCGTCGATGTCTTCTACGAAGTTGGGGAAGACATCGAGCAGGCCCTCGGCGTTCTGCTTCTTCTTGTGTGGCAGAAGCTCCGGAACCATGCCTTTGGCGCGGATGGCGGCCGCGGTTTTGGTGCCCACGGCCGCGAGGTGGACGCCGGCGAAATCGCGGGCGTCGAGGCCGAGCTGGGCGATTTTATCCCACACCGCGGTCACGGCGTTGACGGAGGTGAAGACGATCCACTTGTAGCGGCCCTCGACGATGCCCTTGATGGCGCGGTCCATCTGCGCCGGATTGCGCGGCGGCTCGATGGAGATGGTGGGCACGTTTTGCGGGATAGCGCCGTAGCCGGCCAGGCGCGCGGACATCGGGCCGGCCTGCTCCTTGGTGCGTGGGACGAGCACGCGCCAGCCATAGAGCGGGCGGTTTTCCCACCACGAGTACTTGGTGCGGTCGTCGATGCTGCGGCCGAGGGTGACGACGAGCGGGCCGGTGAGGTCCGCGTCGAGCTTGCCCATGGTGCCCAGCGTGGTCTCGTAGGTGCGCTGCAGGCGGGTGGTGCCGTGGACAGTGACAAATGCCTCGGTCTCGGCCGGCATGCCGCGCTGCTGCAGCTCGTCGGAGATGACCGGCAGGTCTTCCTTGGTGGCTTGCAGGACGATGGGCTGGGTGGCGTTGGCCAGCGCGTCCCAATCGGCGCCGTCGGTAACGTCGGCCTCGGTATAGGTCGAGCCGAGCGCAATGCCGGCAAAGGACGGCACGGTGGATGGCAGGGACATGCCCGGCACCACCTGGAATTCCAGGCCGGCGGACGCCACGGCGTTGATCTCGGCCTTGATGGACTCGCGGTGCAGCGGGTTGCCGGTGACCAGGCGGATGACATCCTCACCATCGGCCTCGACCAAGCACTCGCGCAGCTGGCCGACGATATCTTCGGCCGGCTCGTACAACACCGCGGCCGTTGGCGGCGCGGGGCGCGGCGGTTTGCGGCGCGCGCCCTTGGCTTTGGCATCGGCGCACATTTGGGCGTATTCGGCCTCGGCGGCGTCGAGAAGCTCTTGCGGAACGGGCAGCGCGGCGGCGACGGCATCGCGCACGCCCTGCATGACCTGCGGATCGGTCACGGCGATGGCACTATTTGCCAGAACCTCGCGGGCGCGGACGGTCAGCAGGTCGGGATTACCTGGACCAGCGCCCACAAAGACGATCTTGCCCAATTGGGTGTCTGGCGCGGCATTGCTCATAAAGTTCTTTTCTAAAATCGGGCGCGCGGCACCGCGCACGGACATGATCGCATGCGGTGTGGTTCCCCGCGCCGGCGGTGGGTGACACGGTCTTAACGGCCAAAATCCCAGGCCTTGCGTCCTGGGATGCCCTTAAAGGGGGCCGGATCATTGCGGGACAATGATCTGTGGTATCTACACCTTAAATTATTAGCGCCTAAAGGCGAAATTACTTGCCCAGCAGCTCGGCCGCGCCACCGGCGAAAAGCTCGTCCGAGACGCGCGCGCCAAGATCGGCGGCTTCGGCCGCGGAGCCGGAGGCGGTGGCAGTGAGCTGGCGGGATCCGTCGAGCGCGAAGACGCCGCCGCGCACGGTGAGCTGGTCGCCGTCCCAGCGCGAGGTGGCGGCCACCGGCGCGGTACAGCCGGCCTCGAGGCGGGCCAGCACGGCGCGCTCACCAGCAGCGGCGGCCGAGGCACGGTCGTCGACAATGGCGTCTAGGGCCGCGGCGGCCTCGGTGCCGGCCACGGCCTCGATGGCGAGTGCGCCCTGGGCCGGCGCCGGCATGAAGACGGAGGGTTCGAAGATTTCGGTGGCGCGGTCTGCGTAGCCGCCGCGCAGCAGGCCGGCGTAGGCCAGCAGAACGGCGTCGAGCTCGCCGTCGGTGACCTTGGACATGCGGGTATCGATGTTGCCGCGCAGCGGGCGAATCTCCAGGTCCGGGCGGAGGGCGGCCAGCTGGGAGATGCGGCGCGGGGCGGAGGTGCCCACGCGCGCGCCCTGCGGCAGCTGCTCCAGGCTCAGGCCATCGCGGGCGACGAGCGCCTCGCGGGAATCCTGGCGCTGCGGCACCACGAGGCGGAAGCGTTCATCGGGGGCGGTGGGCAGGTCCTTAAACGAGTGCACGGCAATATCGCACTCGCCGGCATACAGCGCCTCGCGCAGCGCCTGGGTAAATACGCCGACGCCGATGCGCTCGACCGGCGCCATATTGACGTCGCCGGCGGTGGTGACGATGTGGAGCTGGGAGTCAAAGCCGGCGTCGATAAGCCAATCGCGCACATGGCCGGCCTGGGTGGTGGCGAGCTTGGAGCCGCGGGTACCAATCTGAAACATTTAGGCCTCCTTAGTCATGGTGGGCAGTTCATTGACGGCCACGGACACACCGGAGCCTTCCAGCTGCAGGCCAAAGAGCTCCTGCAGGGCGTTCTCGCTGCTGACACTGCTTTCCGACGCCGCCAGCTTCTTCGCCCTAACCGTCGGTTCATGCAGCAGTTTATCGACCACGCGCTTAAGGGCGCGCTGTACGTCCTCGAGCTGCTTGCCCGCGAGCTCGGGGTGTTTGTGCTGCAGGCGCGCGGCCTCGCACTCGACGAGATCGGCCGCGCGGCGGTGCAGGGCGCTTACGGCCGGAGCGACGTCGCGCACGCGCTGGGCCGAGGTATAGGCCGCCAGCTCCTCGTCGACGATGTGGCGGGCCTGCGCGTGCGGGCTGGTGCCGGCCGCGACATCGGTATCGGCGGCCGAAAGCGACTTGCTCAGGCGCTCGATATTGACCAGGTCCACGCCCTCGGCCGCGGCGGCGGCATCGTCGATATCGCGCGGCAGGGAGAGATCGATGAGCATGAGAGCGCGGCCGGCGGGGAGGTCGGCGGCCTCGATGGTGAAGTTATCGGCGCCGGTGGCGGAGATGGCAAGGTCGACGTCGGAAAGCGCGGCGGCGCGCTCAGAAAAGTCCACGACGCGGGTGGCAACGCCCGCCTCCTCGGCGTGGCTGGCCAGGCGCTCGGCACGCTCGCGGGTGCGGTTGGCCAGCACCAGCTCCTTAACCCCCAGCCGGCCGGCGTGGGTGGCGGCGAGGGACGCCATGGCGCCCGCACCAAGGATCAGCGCAGTCTTGCCGGTCAGGTCCCCGGCGTCGAGGCGCTGCAAGGCCTGGTCGAAGGCGAAAGACACCATGGAGGCGCCGGCCTCGTCGATATCGGTCTCGGAGTGCACGCGCTTGCCCGCCCGCAGCGCGGCCTGCGCCAGCGCGTGAATGCGCGGGCCGACCGTGCCTTGCTCGGAGGCGGACTGGTAGGCGCTGCGCACCTGGCCGATGATCTGCTGCTCGCCCACCACCATGGAATCCAGGCCGGAGGTCACGGACATCAGGTGCTCGGCCGCGGCGTCGGCATAGCGCACGTAGAGGTAGTTGCGCAGCTCCTGCTCGCCCACGCCCGAAACCTGGGTGAGCACGCGCACGACTTCCTGCACGCCGGCGTGGAAGGAGTTGGTGACGGTGTAGACCTCCATGCGGTTGCAGGTGGAGATAATCATCGCCTCTGACAGCGGCTCGGCCGCCACGAGTTGCCCGCAGGCGGAATCCTGGACCGCACTATCCATGCTCAGCTTTTCCAGCAGCGCCACCGGCGCCGACTGGTGGGACATGCCCACGACGAGCACGCTCATGCACAACACTCCTCAACCCTTTGATTGATTTTAATCCTCCAAAAGACTACCCGTCGGTGTCGCGGATCCCGAATCAACCGGCCAGCTCGGCCGCTAACTCCTCGTTGTCTACTTCCCAGCAGGCAAACTCTTCGCCGTCGATGACCACGACGGGCACGCGGTCACCGAACTCCATGGCCAGCTCCGCGTCCTCATCCACGTTACGCACGGCAAGCTCCGCGCCTGCCTGCTTTACGACGGGGGTGATCTGCTCCCTCACGCGCGCGCAAGAACCGCAGGTGGTGCGCACCATGAGCTCGACGAGATGCTGAGACATATTCTCCTCACAAGGACGGCGGCGGTGGAAACCATTACTATGGACACGTTAGTCCACCCCGCGTTTGCGAAAGCTGTTTGTCTCACTCGTGTCCGCTACCACTCCCCCAGGGTTCCCCGAATCCCCTCGCGACTTCTTGGCCAATTGGACCGCCTCGCGCGGTAACCTGCGCAATTTCTTGGAGACCCAAGCGCTCGCCCCGCTGGACGAGGAATCGCAGCGCACCGCCGGTGAAGCCGCGGCCGCCGCGGCGCTGGAGGAATTTGGGCTGGAGCTGGAGGATTTCGCCTCCGGCGTGGACTCGGTCACCGGTTCCTATGACGCGGCCGGCGCGCAGCGCATCACCGCCCAGGACCCGGACGTGCCGGTGGATGTGGGCGCGGCAGCGTTTTTCGACGTCGATAACACCCTCATCCAAGGCTCTTCCCTCGTGGAATTCGCCTTTGGCTTGGCGCGCAAGCGCTACTTCCGGCTTTCTGAAATCCTGCCGATAGCGTGGAAGCAGCTCAAGTTCCGCGTCTCCGGCAGCGAAAATGCCAAGGACGTGGCCGTGGGCCGCGCGCAGGCACTGGAGTTTGTCAAAGGCCGCGGCGTCGACGAGCTGGTGGATTTGTGCGAGGAAATCGTGGACGCCTCGCTGGCCCGCCGCGCCTACCCCGGCACCACGCAGCTGGCGGAGATGCACCTAGCCGCCGGCCAGCAGGTGTGGCTGGTCACCGCCACCCCGGTCCAGCTGGCACAGGTGCTCGCCCGGCGCTTCGGGTTTACAGGCGCGCTCGGCACCGTCGCGGAGGTCAAGGACGGCAAGTTCACCGGACGACTGGTCGGCGATATCCTCCACGGGCCCGGCAAGAAGCACGCCGTGGCCGCGCTCGCGACCATCGAGGGCCTCGATCTCTCGCGCTGCACCGCATACTCGGATTCGGCCAACGATGTGCCGATGCTGTCCATGGTCGGCACCGCCGTGGCCATTAACCCAGACCGCAAGCTGCGCGATATCGCTGGCGACCGCGGCTGGCTCGTGCGCGACTACCGCTCCGTGCGCCGCGCCATCCGCACCTATGGTCTGCCGGCGCTGGCCACCGCCGTCTTCTCCTATGGCGGCTGGCGCTACTACCGGCGGTAGCAAGGGCGGTAGGGGGGCGCTGGGGGACGTCGGCAAGCATGCAAAAACCCTCCGCGCAAGGGCGGAGGGCAAGAAGCGGGCTGGGGTTTACTTGCCCAGCTTACGACGCTGCACGCGGGTGCGGCGCAGCATCTTGCGGTGCTTCTTCTTGGACATGCGCTTGCGGCGCTTCTTAATGACGGAACCCATGGAGTCCTCACTTTCGTGTAGTACGTACTGTCAAACTTGTCGGCGCTAAAACGGCGAAGGTGCACTCTTGCCGCCGTGGCCACACGGACCGCGGGCCACATCAGCGAGCCGACACGAATGCACACCATCTTACCCAGCACCCAGCCCGTGACCAAAAAGGGCCCGCGACAACAACAGTGAGAAACAACAGCGCCCACCACCGCTGACCACGAGGGCCAACAGAGGTGGGCGCTGTCTGTGCGGCGCGAGCCTAGGCTCCGTAGACGGAAGCCTCCAGGTACTCGTTGACGGCAGACTCGTGAACGCGGAAGGAGCGTCCGACGCGAACAGCCGGCATTTCGCCTGCGTGAACCAAACGGTAGACGGTCATCTTGGAGACGCGCATAATCTCGGCGACCTCCGCGATCGTCAGAAAGGTTCCCTTTTCTTCATTTGCCATATATATCTAACCCTTCAGCTCGTAACGCGCTGTAGGCTTCCCCTCCCACAGGACTTCACGCACGTGCTTGCCCTAGCCTATCGTGAAACATGTGACTAATGCGACCCAAGTGCCAAATTTTTTCACAGCATTCATTAGGGTTTACCCCGAAAGCGCTGCTTAACACCCGCCCCAGCGCTCCCAGGCGGGTACACCCCCGCCACGGGGAGGTCGCGCACGGAAGCTTTAGCCAAGCTCCTTAGCCTTATCGGAGCAGGCCTCTGCCGCGCGGTAGAACGCTCCGCGCAGCCCGGACTCCTCCAGCTCGCGGACGGCGGCAGCAGTGGTACCGCCCGGCGAGGTCACCCCGGCGCGCAGCTGGGTGGCCGAACGCCCGGAGCTAGCCAGCATCTCACCGGAGCCGGCCGCCGCCTGGGCGGCGAGCTTCTCGGCGACGTCGCGGGGAAGGCCGAGCTGTACGCCGGCGTCGACAAGCGCCTCTGCCACAAGGAAGAAATAAGCCGGGGAGGAACCCGCCAGCGCGGTGGCAGCGTCAATATTCTTCTCCGGAATGACCGCGACCTCGCCTACGGCCTCGAGCAGCTCGCGCACGCTGTCCATCTGGGCATCGCTCACGTGCTCGCCGGCCGCGCAGGTGCACATGCCGCGGCGCACCAACATGGGGGTATTAGGCATAACGCGCACCACCGGCACGCCTTCGCCCGCAGCGCCCTCCAGCTGCTCCAACGTCAGGCCTGCGGCCATGGAAACTACCACGGCGTCCTTTGCCGGCTTAAGGCCCTCGAGCAGGTCGAGGATGGCATAAGGCTTCACACAGGCGAAGATATAGTCCGCGCCGTCCACCGCCGCCGCATTATCGCTGGTGACGTTGACGCCATAAGTCTCTTTGAGTTCCTGGCTGCGCGATTCGGTGCGATTGGTGACCGTGATATCCGAGCCCGCAAAGCCCGATGCCACAAGTCCCGAGGTCAAAGCCTCACCGATCTGTCCGCCGCCTAAAATTGCAATCTTTGTCATAGCCTCCACCATGCCAAAAATGCGTAACCCCGGCTACCACGTGGGGTAACCGGGGCATCGGCAAGCGGGGCTTAAAGCATGACTAAAAGCAGCGGACCAAAAGTCAGGATGAGGCCGGTAAAGCCGGCTAGGAACATGGAGAACCCGTCACGCGCGGTGCGCAGCGCGTGGGTCACGCCGACCATAATTGCGGTCACGCACACCGCCAGGACGGCAACGACGAGGCGTGGGAAGCTATCCCACAGAATTTCAAAGCCCTTGAAGATGACAATCGCCAGCAGGATGCCCGCAACAATCATCAGCAGGATGGATACTGGGTTGAGCTTCTCGTGCTCTTCTTCGACCCAGTCTTCGTCGTCTTCCACCTTGGGTAGGTTGCCGGTTTCCTCGGCATTCTTAGCGACGCCCGCCTTCTTCGACGCCGGCACCGCCGCAGCCGTGGCTCCGCCAGCTGCGGCGGCTCCAGCGCCTGCCGCCGCACCCTTGGCCTTGGTGCCCTTCTCGGCGCGCTCCTTCTCCGCAGCGGGCTTCTCAGCCGCAGCCTTGCCAGCGGCCGGTCGCGCGGCGGCGGCCTTGGCCTCGTCCGCCTTTTTCTTATCCACGCGCTGGATTACCGCGGTGTCATCGGCGGAAGGCTGGTTCTTCTTCGCAGCATCCTTCGCAGCTGGCTGCGCCGCCTTAGCGGCGGGCTTTTCTGCAGCCTTGGCCGCAGCCGGTTGCGCTGGCTTGTCGGCAGGTTTTGCCACGGGCTTTTCTGCCGCCTTTTCTGCGGCCTTCTCGGCTGGCTTGGCGGCGGGTTTCTTCGCCGAGGCTGAGTCGGCCTTCTCCTCGGGCTTGGGAGCGCGGATGACGGGGGCATCCTCGTCGATGGAGACGGAGGTGTGCTTGGCCTCGACAGGAGCCGCCTTGACCTTCTTGAGGTTGCCGGTCAGCTCCGCAACGGAGATGCCGCCCTCTTCCAGACTGCGGCGATGGCGGCGCGAACGCTTCTCGTCCTTGCCGTCCTTTTCGCCGCGGGCCTTCTTATTGCGAGCCAGCAGCTCCGCCACGGTCAACTGGTTTTTGTCAGCCATGATCTCTTCCTATTCCAATCCCTTGTCGGTCCGGCGCAAAATGACGCCCTCACGCAGCGCCCACGGGCAGATTTCCAGCTTCTCGATGTCCAAGGCTCGCATGGATGCCTCGGCTACCAGAGCGCCGGCAACGATTTGGTGCGATCGGTTAGAACTTACACCTTCTAGGTCCGCTCTGTCTGCCGCAGTCATGCGAGAGATGAAGGAAATTAACTGGCGCAGACCCGGTGCAGTCAACGTGCGCTTGACGTATGGGCCGGCAGACGAAGGTGCGGCGCCGGTCAGGCGGGCCAGCGTACGGAAGGTTTTGGAGGTACCCACGGCAAGGCCAGCGGGGCCCATAGCCTTCATCTGCTGGGCGGCGTCCTCAAGCTCCGCATCAATAAAATCGCGCAGCGCGCTTACCTTTTTCTTCTCTGGCGGGTCGGTGTCGAACCAATTATGGGTCAACCGGCCAGCGCCCAGGTCGAGGGAGAAGGCAAGGTCGGGGTGCTCGTCGGTACCGGTGGACAGCTCTAGCGAGCCGCCGCCGATGTCCAGGTTGGTAATACGGCCGGCGGACCAGCCATACCAGCGACGGGCAGCAAGGAAGGTCAGCTGGGCTTCTTCCACGCCGGAGAGGATCTGCAGGCGTACGCCGGTCTGCTTTTCCACCTCATCGAGCACGGCCTCGGAATTGGGTGCAGAGCGCACCGCCGAGGTAGCAAAGGCGATAAATTCCGCGCAGCCCAGCTTATCGCCCAGCTCGCTCGCCTCCGCTACGGCGCTGACCAGCTTCTTTACACCCTTTTCATGGATGTTGCCCTTCTTGTCCAGCTGCTCGACCAGCCGGAGCGGGGTCTTCCAATCGCTCATCGGAGTGGGCCGTCCGCCCGTCGCGGCGTCGACCGCAACGAGGTGGACGGTATTGCTTCCGACGTCTAATACACCTAATCGCACACTAATAGCGTAGTAGGTCTACCGTGGTTAGGTGTGAATCGCCCAGAATCTGACACGGTATATCTAGGTTTTCCCGCGAGCTCGCCCGCGGCGGCGTCGATAAGAGCGGGCCGCGAAGAGGCCCCCGATTTCCCGCGGGAGTGGTTTGAATTTACCAACCCGAACGATCCGCACCACGTCTTTTCTATCGACCTGACTTGGGTGGAATCGCACTACAGCTGCCAATTTGGGACGTCGGCGTGCCGGGGCATCGATAAGCGCCAGCCCGAGGTGGGCTGCTGCGTGCATGGCGCCTATATGGCCGATGAGGAAGACCGCGACCAGCTTTACGACGCCGTCTCGCGCATGCCCGCCAAGTATTGGCAGCTGCGCCCAGCGGGGGTAGATGAGTTCCTCGCGCAGGACGCTACGGACGAGTTGGAGCCATGGCTAGAGTGGGACGAGCTCGACGGCGAGGACGGCGAACCGGAACCGGCGCTGAAGACCCCCATTGTGGATGGCGCGTGCATTTTTGCCAACCGCGCCGGCTGGGCAACGGGTACAGGCTGCGCGCTGCACCAGTGGGCGGTCGATACCGGCGAGGAGCTCACAGTGGTCAAACCCGAGGTGTGCTGGCAGCTGCCGCTGCGCCGCTACGAGGATTATGAAGAGCGCCCAGATGGGCAGGAGATTCTACGCACCCAGATTGGCGAGTACGACCGCCGCGGTTGGGGTAATGGCGGCGAGGATTTCGATTGGTATTGCTCGGCCGATGCCGCCTGCCACGCCAACCCGCTGCCGATGTGGCAATCGCACGAGGACGAGCTGGTAGCGCTCATGGGCCGAGAGTCCTATGAGATTTTGGCCGCGCACTGCAAGGCGCGCGCCGCGGCGGCCGAGCACGGCGTCCAGCTCACGCAGCACCCGGCCAGCGTGAAGGCCGAGAGCCTGCAGGCAGGAAGCCAGCAGGCGGAGAGCTAGAGCTCGAATTTATAGCCCAAGCCGCGCACCGTAACCAGGTGCTTCGGACGGGAGGGCTGCTCCTCGATCTTGGAGCGCAGGCGCTTGACGTGGACGTCGAGCGTCTTGGTGTCGCCAACATAATCGGCGCCCCAGATGCGGTCAATGAGCTGGCCGCGGGTAAGTACGCGGCCGGCGTTGCGCAGCAGGTACTCCAAGAGGTCGAATTCCTTGAGCGGCATGGATACCGGCTCATCCGCAACGGTAACGGTGTGGCGTTCCACGTCCATCTTGACGCGGCCGCCCTCGAGGATCTGCTCGGCTACGTCTTCCTCTGCCTCGGTATCGGCACCGGGGCCGGAATCGTGGCCGCGGCGCAGCACCGCGCGGATGCGGGCGATGAGCTCGCGGGAGGAATAAGGCTTGGTCACGTAATCATCGGCGCCCAGCTCGAGGCCGACGACCTTGTCGATCTCGGAATCGCGCGCGGTCACCATGATGACCGGCACGGACGAGGTGGTGCGCAGCTGCTTGCATACCTCGGTGCCTGACATGCCGGGCAGCATGAGGTCTAGAAGGACGATATCGATGTCGTTAGCGGCAAACTTTTCCAGCGCCGTAGGGCCATCGTGCGCGATGATCGGCTCGAAGCCCTCCTTGCGGAGGAGGAATGCCAGCGGATCTGCCAGCGACTCTTCATCTTCAACGATGAGGATGGTGGTCATTGTGCTTTATCCTTTCGACGTGCTGCGACGCGTGCTACTGCACGCGGGAGCCCAGGCGCCGCCGCAGTGACGGCATCCTTTTTCTCATTATCCTTCATGCCAGCATCCTGCGCTGGCTTTTCTTCTCTGTAGATAGGCAACTCAATAGTGAATGTAGAACCCGTACCGGGCCGGGACCACAGTTTGATGTTGCCGCCATGGTTGGCCACCACGTGTTTAACAATTGCTAATCCTAGGCCAGTGCCTCCGGTCTGCCGCGACCGGGCTTGGTCTACGCGGAAGAAGCGCTCAAAAACACGTTTTTGATCATCCGGTGCGATACCGATGCCGCGGTCGGTGACGCGGATGAGCACGACCCCACCGTCCACGACTTTTTGGGAGACCGATACCGGCATCTTCTCCGGCGAATAGTTAATCGCGTTGGAGATGAGGTTAGATAGTGCGGTAACCAGCAGGGACCTATCTCCTTTGACCTGCACGCCGGCGGAGGCGCCCCGGTTGAGCTCGATGGAGCGGGCCTCCGCAGCCAGTTGGTTGCGCGAGAGTGCTTCCTCGATGAGGTCATCGACTGCCAACGGTTCCATCTCTGGCAGCGCCTCAGCGCCTTGCAGCTTGGACAAGGAAATAAGCTCGCTGACCATATCGGCCATGCGGTTGGCTTCCTTGTAAACCTTATTGCCAAAGTACTCCACGGTTTCCTGGTCACCGGGGTCTTGCAGCAGGGCCTCGGCCAGCAGGGCAATGCCGCCGACGGGGGTCTTGAGCTCGTGGGAAACGTTTGCCACGAAATCGCGGCGGGCGGATTCCATGCGGACGTTTTCGCTCTCATCGGTGCCGTAGATGATGACAAAGCGGCCGTCGTTAAGCGTCAGCGGCTTAATAACCGCCTTGAACTGGGTGACGCGGTGGCCCGTGCGGCGCTTGGGAATGGCCAGATCGACGGTGCGGGTCTCCTTGTCCTCGAAGACCTCCTGCGCGGTCTGCCACACGTCCGGGTTCACGGCGCGATCATGCACCAGGGACATCTCGTGGGCGGCGGGATTGGACATGACGATTTCTTGGCTGCGGTCCAGCACCGCCAGGGCCGTCGGCGAGCCCTGCACGGCCAAGTGCAGTACCTGGCTGACCGTCGTGACCTGGTTGGCCTCGGCATCGGTGGATTGGCGGTAGTGCGCAATGCGCCCGCGCAGCCAAGAAATCGCCGGCAGCGCCAACCCGCAGGCCACCACGCCGGCAACGAAGGAAAGAATCAATTCCACGTGTCTACCCTATCCACCACAAAGTCCCCAGGGAATACTCCCCGGGGACTGTGGCGCAGTTTCTTACTTACCGCCCTGCGCAGCAACGGCAGCGGTACCGGCAGCGGCGGCTTCCGGATCCAGGTAGGTGCCACCTGGGTTTACTACGGAGCCGTCCTCGGTGATCTCATATACCAGCGGGATGCCGGTCGGGATATTCAGGCCGGCAATATCGTCATCGGAAATATTGTCCAGGTGCTTAACCAGAGCGCGCAGGGAATTGCCGTGTGCGGCGATGAGCACGGTCTCGCCCTTCTTGGCGCGTGGGAGGATTTCCTCCTCGAAGTACGGCACGAAGCGGGCGACGACGTCCTTCAGGCACTCGGTCTGCGGGACCTTGTCCAGGTCCGCGTAGCGCGGGTCATTGGTCTGGGCGTACTCGGAGTCATCGGCCAGCTCCGGCGGGCGCGTGTCATAGGAGCGGCGCCATGCCATGAACTTTTCCTCGCCGTATTCTTCCTTGGTCTCGGCCTTGTTCAGGCCCTGCAGAGCGCCGTAGTGGCGCTCGTTGAGGCGCCAATCGCGCACCACTGGGATCCAGTGGCGGTCGGCGGCGTTGAGTGCGATATTTGCGGTACGGATAGCGCGGCGCAGAAGAGAGGTATAGAGGACATCGGGCAGAACGCCTTCCTGCGCGAGCAGCTCACCGCCGCGCTTGGCTTCCGCCTCGCCCTTTTCGGTCAGATCTACATCAACCCAGCCAGTGAACTGGTTGGACTCGTTCCACTTGGATTGGCCATGGCGAAGAAGAATCAGTTTTCCGTTAGTCATGCCTCCAGCATGCCACGAAATTATTACCGGCGTCGGGGTTTAATCCCCAATCGCCCGCCGTTGATGGCAATCCGGGACCTCGATGCGGCTGGCCTCGTCATAGATTTCTGCGAGCGCGGCGGCGGAGCTGGCCCAGCTAAAGCGCGCGGCGTGGGCGACGGCGGCTTCGCCCATGGCGATGCGCATGGGGTCGTCGTCAAGCAGGCGGGCTAGAGCATCGGCCCAATCAGACGGATCATGCGAGTGCACCAGCAGGCCAGTCTCCCCGTCCGCTACGGCGATGGGCAGCCCGCCGACGGCCGCGGCCACCACCGGTGTGCCAGAGGCCTGGGCCTCCAGCGACACTAGGCCGAAGGACTCGTTATAGCTAGGCACCGCCACGATATCGGCCGCGCGGTAGACCCCCACCAGCTCCTCTGGCGGGCGGGCGCCCAAGAAGCGCACGCGCTTATCGACGCCCAACTCGCGCGCCAATTCCCTATAGGCCTCCGGCGCCGTATTGGCCCCCGACGGGCCGCCACAAATGACCACGCGCAGGTTGCGGGTCGGTTCGCGGCGGAAGAGCTCGGCCGTGGCGCGAATGAGGACCTCTGGCCCCTTGAATTTTTGCAGGCGCCCCACAAAGGCCACCACCTTGGTGTGCAGTGGAATGCCCAGCTCGCGGCGGGAGCGCTCCGTATTGCGGTCCGTGCCCGGGGTAAAAAGCTCGACGTCAGCGCCGGGCGAGACCACGCGAATGATGTCGCACTCGGCGTCGTAGTGCTCGGCTAGGTCGCGGGCCTCCTGCTCGGTATTGACCACGAGCAGGTCCGCGTTATCCACCAGCTGCTGCTCGCAGATGCGGCGGGCCTCGGACTCCAAGGTGTCATCCGCGGTCCGGGAGGCGTTTTTCACCGCGGCGAGGGTATGGGCCGTGTGGATGAGCGGGATGCCCCAGAGATCCCGCAGCAGCCAGCCCACCTGGCCGGAGAGCCAATAGTGGGAGTGAATAAGGTCATATTTCTTGCCCTGCCACTTGGCAAATTGCACCATGCCGCCCGCGAAAGCGGCCAGCTGGGTGGGCAGATCCTCTTTATCCAGGCCCTCATACGGACCGGCGACGATATTAATAACGCGCAGGTGGGGCTCAACCTCAATGATTTCGCCCTGGCTAGGCCGGGTAGCGCGAGTGTAGACGTCCACCTCGATTCCCCGGCGGGCTAGTTGGCGGGCGATATTGAGGACGTAGACGTTCATACCGCCGGCGTCCCCCGAGCCGGGCTGCTCAATGGGGGACGTATGCATAGAGATCATGGCGATGCGCATGGCGCTCAATTCTACCGGCGCTATACTGGCCCCTGCCAGAAACCTACGCTACCGAAAGGTATAGTTTTGTCCGCATACGAATCACAGGCTTGGCTCCAGTATTACCCGGAATGGACACCGCACCACCTCGAGTATGGCGAGACCACGCTGCTGGACATTTACGACAATAATCTTGAGGTCAACGGCGATAAGCCGGCCACCTACTTTTTCGGACGCACCCAAACGTATGCGGAGCTGGACCGGCAGGTTCGCGCTGCGGCCGCTGGCCTGAAGGCCTTCGGTGTGCGCCCCGGTGACCGAGTCGCCATCGTGGCACCGAACTCGCCGCAGTACATCGCGGCGTTCTACGCCATCTTGAAGCTGGGCGCCCAGGTGGTGCTGCACAACCCGCTCTACACCGCCCACGAGCTGGAAGGGCTCTTCCAGGATCACGGCGCGCGCATCGCCATTGCCTGGGATAAGGCAGCGCCGACCTTGGAGAAGCTGCGTGCGACCACCAACCTGGAAACGGTCGTGTCCATCAACATGATCAACGCCATGCCTACCTTGCAGCGCGCCGCCCTACGCCTGCCCATCCCGCCACTGAAATCCAAGCGCGAGCAGCTATCGTCCCCGGCGCCCAATACCGTGCCGTGGGAGACCCTGGTGGGCAATGCCATCGGCGGCGACGGCAGCGATATCACCACGCCGGAGGACGTGGATAAGGACACCATCGCGCTGATTATGTACACCTCTGGCACCACCGGCGCCCCGAAGGGCGCCATGCTCTCGCACGGCAACCTGTTTTCTAACATCATGCAGGGCAAGGCGTGGGTTCCTGGCTTGGGCGATAAGCCGGAGCGTATGCTGGCCGCCCTCCCCTTCTTCCACGCCTATGGCCTAACTATGAACGTCACCCTTGCGCAGTTCATCGGCGGCGAGCTTGTCATCCTGCCTAAGCCGGATATGTCGCTCATCATGCAGTTGATGAAGAAGCACACCCCGACCTGGGTACCGGGCGTGCCGACGCTCTACGAGCGCATCGTGAAGGCCGCCGAGGATCAGGAAATCCCCATCAAGGGTGTGCGCGCGGCCTTCTCCGGTGCGTCTACCCTGCCTTCGGACACGGTCAACAAGTGGGAGAACTACACCGGCGGCCTCTTGGTGGAGGGCTATGGCCTCACGGAGTGCTCGCCGATTATTGTGGGCAACCCCATGAGCACCGACCGCCGCCCGGGCTACGTGGGCATTCCGTTCCCGGATACCCAGGTGCGCATTGCCAACCCGGATAACCTGGACGAGACCCAGCCGGACGGCGTTGAGGGCGAGGTGCTGGCCCGCGGCCCGCAGATCTTCAAGGGCTACCTCAACAATGAAGAGGCCACCGAGGCCGCTTTCCACGGCGAATGGTTCCGCACCGGTGACATGGGCGTTATGGAAGAAGACGGCTTCATCCGCTTGGTCAGCCGCATCAAGGAAATCATCATCACCGGCGGCTTCAACGTCTACCCCGGTGAGGTGGAAGAAATCCTGCGCGAGCACCCGAGCATCGATGACGTCGCCGTGGTCGGACGCCCGCGCGAGGACGGCTCCGAGGACGTCGTGGCCTGCCTCGACCTCGCCGATGGCGCCGCCCTGGACCCGGAGGGACTCAAGGACTACTGCCGCGAGCGCCTGACCCGCTACAAGGTCCCGCGCACCTTCTATCACTTTGAGGAGCTGGCCAAGGACCAGATGGGCAAGATCCGCCGCCGCGAGGTCCAGGCAGACCTCATCCGTCGCCTCGAGGCCGAACAGAATTAACATGTTCCGCCTTATCGATAGCCCCCTCGGACCCCTGTGCTTGCAGGCGAGCCCGCGGGGGCTTTCCCGCGTCGACATCACTGCGGCCAGCACCCCGCAGGAAGCGGTGGGCGGTGTGGATGAAGGGGGCGTCGATAAGCGCAGCGCGGACGTGCTCGACGCCGCCCAGGCACAGCTCGCGGAGTATTTCGCCGGCCAGCGCCACGCCTTCGAGTTACGCCTCGACCCGCCTGCGACGACCGACTTTCGCGCCGCAGTGCATGCGCAACTGGCCGAGATTGGCTATGGGGAGACGGTCACCTACCGCGACGTCGCCAAGCTGCTGGGCCGGCCCGGCGCGACGCGGGCCGTGGGCAGTGCGTGCGGCGCCAATCCCCTGCTCATCGTGCGACCATGCCACCGTGTGCTGCGCAGCGACGGCGGGCTCGGTGGCTATGCGGGTGGTCTGGATGCCAAACGTTTTTTGCTGACACTAGAAGAAAACTAGAGGGATTCCTCATATTTGGATATGCTATCCCCTCAGAAATAGTTTTTGTAGCCAAACGAAAGGTTTTCCGCGTGTCCGCTTCCCCCTCCCGAGCCTGGCTCGAGCACTACAGCGATTGGACCCCACACACGCTGGACTATGGCGATAAAACCATCGTCGACTACTACCGCAATAACCTGCGGGTCAACGCCAATAAATCCGCCACCTACTTCTTTGGAAAGACGCAGACCTACGCGGAGCTCGATACCCAGGTGCGCGCCGCTGCGGCCGGGCTCAAGGCTTTTGGCATTCGCCCCGGCGACAAGGTAGCCATCGTGCTGCCTAACTGCCCCCAGCACGTCGCGGCCTTCTACGCGGTGCAGCTGCTTGGTGCCACCGTGGTCGAACACAACCCGCTCTATACCGCCCCGGAGCTAGAAGGCTTGCTCAATGACCACGGCGCGCGCGTGGCCATCTCCTGGGATAAAACCGCCTCCACGCTAGAAAGGCTGCGCTCGACCACCCCGCTGGAGACCATCGTCTCCGTCAACATGGTCGATGCCATGCCACCGCTCAAGCGCCTCGCGCTGCGCCTGCCCCTCCCGCCGCTGGCCGCCAAGCGCGAACAGCTCACCAGCCCCGCGCCCAATACCGTGGAGTGGTCCACCCTGATCGGCGCGGCCATTGGCGGCGACGGCTCGGACCTCGATGTCCCTGAGATCTCCCAGGATGATATTGCGCTCATCCTCTATACCTCCGGCACCACCGGAAAGCCCAAGGGTGCCCTACTTTCGCATGGCAACCTCATTGCCAATGCCATCCAAGGTAAGGCCTGGGTGCCACAGATGGGCAAGCAACAAGAGCGCTTCCTCGCGGCACTGCCCATCTTCCACGCCTACGGCATGACCACGCTGTGCATCTTCAGCATCTACCTTGGCGCCGAGCTCATCCTGGTTCCCTCCCCGCAGATGCCGCTGATTATGGACATAGTGAAAAAGCGCACGCCTACCTGGCTGCCGGGCGTGCCCACGCTGTATCAGAAGATCATGGACGCGGCGGAAGAAAAGGACGTCGACTTAAGCGGCATCCGCAATGCCTTCTCCGGCGCCGCCACGCTGCCTGTAGAGATTGTGGAGCGCTGGGAGGCCATGACCGGCGGCCGGCTGGTGGAGGGCTTCGGCATGACGGAGACTTCCCCGGTACTTACGGCCAATCCCATGAACGGCAAGCACCGCCCAGGCTATGTAGGCGTGCCCTTCCCGGATACGGAGGTGCGCATTGCCAACCCTGAGAATCTGGATGAAACCCAACCCGATGGCCAACCGGGCGAGATGCTCGCGCGCGGCCCGCAGATTTTCCAGGGTTATTTTGGCAATGCCGCCGCTACCGAAAAGACCTTCCACAATGGCTGGTTCCGCACCGGCGATATGGCACTCATGGAACCGGATGGCTATATCAAGCTGGTCAGCCGCATCAAGGAAATCATCATCACCGGCGGCTTCAACGTCTACCCCGCCGAGGTGGAAGAGGCGATTGCCCAGCATCCCGACGTCGTGGATGTCGCCGCCGTGGGCCGCCCACGCCAGGATGGCTCCGAGGATGTCGTCGGCTGCGTCACCCTGCGCGATGGCGCCGTGCTCGATCCAGAAGGCTTGAAGGAATTCTGCCGCGAGCGCCTGACCCGCTACAAAGTGCCGCGCACCTTCTACCACTTCGAAGATCTGGCGCGCGACCACCTGGGCAAAATCCGCCGCCACCAGGTGCGCAAGGACCTACTCGAGCTGCTGGAGGCAAAGGCCTAAACTTAGCGGCTATGGCAGATATTCATTACGGCGCTACTTTGACGGATTTCCTCGCGTCCGCCGTCGCCAGGTTTCCCCAGCGCCCCGCCACCCACTTCGCTGGCCACACGCTCACCTATAGCGAGCTCGACGCCCGGGTGGCGGCCGCGGCCGGTGCCCTGCGCGAGATGGGTGTGCGCCCCGGCGACCGCGTGGCGCTCCTGCTGCCCAATTGCCCGCAGCACGTGGTGGCATTCTTTGCCATCCTGCGCCTGGGCGCGGTGGTGGTGGAGCACAATCCGCGCTATACCGCGCACGAGCTCACCCCGCTACTTGCCCACCATGGCGCCCGCGTGGCGATTGCCTGGGAGGACATCGCCCCCACCGTCTCTGCGCAGGTTGAGACCACCATCTCCGTTTCCCTCAGCGAGCCGCTTCCCCTCAGCGGCTCCCCGGTGGAGCCGCACCCTGCCGCGCTTGCCGACGCCGCCCTTATCCTCTACACCTCCGGCACCACCGCCCGCCCCAAGGGCGTGGTCTTAACCCATGGCAACCTCGCGGCCAACTGCCTGCAGCTAGAAACCCAGGCCCCGCTGTGCCCCGGACACGAGCGCTTCCTGGCCGCGCTGCCCATGTTCCATTCCTATGGCCTGACGATGAGCGTGCTCCTCGCGGTGCGCTGCGCGGCCGAGATCATCCTGCTGCCTGCCCCACACACCGACGCGGTGACCAAGGCGCTTGCCGCCCGCCGCCCCACTTGGATGCCGGGCGTGCCCACCATCTACGAGCGCGCCATGGCGGCCACTCCCGCGGCCGCAGACACAGCCGCGTCCGACGCGCCCGCGGATCTCGGCGGGGTGCGCTACTCCATCTCGGGCGCGGCCTCGCTCCCCTCGCGCATCATCGAGCCATGGGAGGCGCGCACCGGCGGCATGCTGGTGGAAGGCTATGGGCTTACGGAGACCTCTCCCGTGCTGACTATCAATCCCCTCGACGACTCCCGGCGCGCCGGCACCATCGGCCTGCCGCTGCCGGATACGCAGCTGCGCATCGGCGATCCTCACGACCTCAGCCGCACCCAGCCGGATGGCGAGGCCGGCGAAATCCTCGCCCGCGGCCCGCAAGTCTTTAGCGGCTACCTTGCCGACGCCCCCGCCACCGCCGCCGCCTTCCACGACGGCTGGTTCCGCACCGGGGACATGGGCGTGCGCGATCCCGATGGCCATATCCGCTTGGTGGGCCGTATCAAGGAAATCATCATCACCGGTGGCTTCAATGTCTATCCCGGCGAGGTCGAGGAGGCTTTAACCTCCCATCCTGATATCGCCCAAGCCGCGGTCGTGGGCCTTCCTCGCTCCGATGGTTCTGAGGACGTCGCCGCCTGCGTGGTGCTTGCCCCCGGCGCGCAGCTCGACGAGTCCGCCTTGCGCGACCATTGCCGCGGGTTGGTGGCGCGCTATAAGGTCCCGCAGCGCTTCTTTGCCATGGATGAGCTCGCCGGCGATCAGCTGGGCAAGCTGCGCCGCCGCGATGTCCAGCGCGATCTCCTCGCGCTGCTCAACCAGGGCTAGCTTTCTTCCCGCTCTCCCCGGCGCACCGCCTGTTGGTAGATGCGCTCAGAACGCTTCTCAAGGTCGTGCTGGGCGCGGGCTTGGGACTTAGCGGCGGCGTCGGAACGCGGCGGGGCCTGGATATGACGCGCGGCGTGCAGGCCCAGTTGCAGCTCCTTGGCGCGCAGGATTTCCGCATCGATCTTGATGCCTAAAATGAGCATCGTATTAGATAGCCACACGGCCATGAATACGGCCATAATGAGGCTGAAGGCGCCGTACACGCTGGCACCGGCAAAGCGCTGGGCATACAGCGCAAATGCTCCCCACACCACCACATTGGTGCTAAGCGCCACCACGGAGCCGAGGGTTATCCACCGAAAGCGCGCCGGCCGCACGTTCGGGGAAAAGTGATACAAGATAGCGATCAAGCTCAGCACGATCACCACGGTGAGTGGGAAGCGCAGCCAATTCCACACCGGCATGAAGATTCCGCCCAAAAAGTCCGCGGTGCCCTGCATCTCCAACTTGCCCGCGAGGGGATCGATAACGCTGCTCACGATGGTATCGCGCAGCAGGTTAGCAAAGAGCACGATGACCGCACCGATGACGAGAACAATGGTCAGCCCCCACATCAGCGCCCAGGTGCGGATGATTCCACGGCCTTCCACTCGCCCATAGACGGTATTGGCCGTGCGCGAGAAGGCACGCACATAGGCCGAGGCCGCAAAGAGTGAAATCAGCACGGATACCACCAGAGCGAAGGTGCCTTGCGCCGTGGAACCAATGATGGAGCCCACCAGTTTTTCGGCCTGCTCCGTCATGGAACTGGGCACGTAGTCCGCAATGAATTGCGAGGTTAATTCGTGCACCTCGGCACGCCGCGAGGAGAAAATGAGCGTGGCGATGGAATAGGCGGCCAGCACCGTGGGGGCAAAGGCCATGAGCGTGAAGTACGTCATCGTGGCCGCACGATCCATCAAGGCATCATGGAAGAAATCGGCCCACACGCGGCGCACCACCAGCCCCCAGCTTTCCTTACGCAAGCGGTTGCCGCGGGCCAGGGGATCTACTTCCTCGGTATGGCCCGCAATCTTGACCACGGTGGGCGCGGTGCTGGGCACGATCTTATCCGCCCCCTCGTACTCGGATTCGCT
Source organism: Corynebacterium sp. ACRPE (assembly GCF_022347435.1). Taxonomy (NCBI): domain Bacteria; kingdom Bacillati; phylum Actinomycetota; class Actinomycetes; order Mycobacteriales; family Corynebacteriaceae; genus Corynebacterium; species Corynebacterium sp. ACRPE. The sequence goes on from NZ_JAKRNA010000029.1 coordinate 22,032, forward strand.
CACCGGAGTGGCCGCGGCGCTCGACGGAGTGCCGGCAGGCTGGCGGCCGGCGGGCTGCTCGCCGGCGGGCCGCTCACCGTCAGGCTGTACGGCAGAAGGCAAGTCCCCAGGGGTGCGTGCGGCGCCGGGGGCCTCGGCGGCGTCGTCCAGAGTGCTCATATTATCCCAGCGTATGCGGTAAAGAATCTATTTCAGGAAGTGACACTCAGCTGTGATTACACTGGGGAAGCATGACTGACCAGAATGAAAAGAAGCTCAACGTTAAGTCCTTCGAACTCGACCACCGCCTAGTCAGCGCGCCATATATCCGCGTGGCCGACCGCACGGATTTGGGCGGCGGCGTCGAGATCATTAAGTATGACCTGCGTTTCTGCCAGCCTAACCAGGACCACCTGGATACCAAGGCGCTGCACTCGGTGGAGCACATGATGGCAAACTTCATGCGCAACTACACCGATAAGCTCATCGGTTTCGCCCCGATGGGCTGCCGCACCGGCTTCTACGCCATCACCAACGGCATGGAACAGGACGAACTGCTGCGCGCGGTGGAAGGCGCGCTCAACGATATTCTTAACGCTACCGAGGTACCGGCCGCCAACGAAGAGCAGTGCGGTTGGGGTGCGCACCACAGCTTGGAGGGCGCGCAGGAAGCAGCCCGCGCATTCCTGGGCGCTAAGGATGAGTGGCTCCAGGTCATGGCGGCCTAAGCGAGTCGCCGGCGCGATAGGCGTCGAACTGAAAAAGCAGCCACGATAGACCCGAAAACCGCGTGGTAAAGGGCGCTATCGTGGCTGCTTTGGAGGTTTTAGACCCCGAGACTCGGAGCGAAAGCGCAGTCGCGCGCTACTCGTCGAGGGAAAGGCCGATCCACACCGGTTCAGGCACGAGTTCCACGCCGAAGGTCTCGTGGACGCCGTCACGGATGATGCGGGCGAGGTCCACAATATCGGCGGCCGTGGCCTCGCCGCGGTTGGTCAGCGCCAGCGTGTGCTTCGTCGAGAGCGTGGCCCGGCCGGAGCCCGGGTAGCCCTTGGCAAACCCGGCGCGGTCAATGAGCCAGGCGGCAGACAACTTTTCCCGGCCGGCCTCGGCAGAGGGGTGGCGGGGCATGGAGTCTGCGGTGGCGTCGCCAAGCGAGGTACGGACCTTGGCCTGGACGGCGTCGGCAAGAGCGGAGTCCACCACCGGGTTGGTAAAGAAAGAGCCGGCGGACCAGGTGTCATGGTCGGTGGGGTCGAGCACCATACCCTTGCCGCGGCGGAGCTTGAGGACCTCCTCGCGGACCTCGGCCACGGGGCGGCGCTCGCCCGGGTTCTGGGTGAGCTGGCCAAAGCGCAGTGGGCGGGAAAGGCCCTCGGTATCGAGCTGCAGCTCCACCTCCAGCACCACGGCGCGGCCGGTGAATTTCAGGTTGGAATAGCGATACGCCAGCTCCAGATCGGAGGCGGGGACCCACTCATCGGTATCGGTGTGGCGGTTATAAAGGCGCACGCGGGTAAGGACCTCGGAGATCTCCGCGCCATAGGCACCCACATTTTGCACGGGGACCGCGCCCACGGTGCCGGGGATGCCGGAGAGGCACTCGATGCCGCCCAAGCCGAGCTGCACGGAGCGAGCCACCACGTCATCCCAAACGGCACCGGCCTGCGCGCGCACCATTCCGGTCTCGGTGTCCATGGAGACCTCGTCGAAGTCGAGGATGACCGCGACGAGATCCACGGCGCCATCGGCCACCAAGAGATTGGAGCCGCCGCCAACGACGATGAATTTCACTTCGGCGTGATCAAGGGCACGCACCACGGCAACGGCGGCCTCCGGCTGCGAGCAGCGCAGTGCGGCCTGCGGTTTTCCGCCTACACGCAGCGTAGTCAGGTCCGCGAAGGTGGCGGCGGGATCCAGTTCTACGCCGTCGATCTCTGTGAGCTGTTGCGTCAAAGATTTATCAAGCACGCCTACCAAGGTAGTCTGTTAGGCATGTCAACCCGTAGTGAAAACACCGTAACCATCAATCAGCCCATCGAAAAGGTTCACAAGGCGCTGCTCACCAAGGAATACTGGGAGTACATCGTGGCCAACCTCTCCCCTGAGGCGGGCCAGGTGCACGACTTCAGCGATAACGTAGCCACCCTCTTCGAGGTTCTGCCGACCACCCTGCTGCCAGAGGCAGTGCGCGCCATGGTCTCCCAGGACCTGAAGGTCAAGCGCGTGGTTACCGTGGGCGAGCTCAACGGTGAGGCTGCTGACGTTAACTACACCGCGGATGTCAAGGGCACCCCGGTTGATTTCAAGGGCGATATCTCCCTGGCTGGCGAGGGCGAAATGACCAAGCTGTCCTACGTCAACGAGATTTCCGTCAATATCCCGATGATGGGCGCCGCCATCGAGCCGAAGGTGGGCGAATCCCTGGGCGAGCTCTTCGACAACGAGGGCAAGCTGACCGAACAGTGGATCTCTGAGAACGCCTAAGTTCTTAAGACCCAAAATCTATGGCCGACCACGCACATAATCTGCGCGCCAGCGCAGCTGCGGGTCGGCCTTTTGGCGTTATTACCCGCGGCACCACCAACCACAACCGGCTGCGCCGCTGCGATAGGTGGATGCTCGCGCACCCGGAGATTTCCGCGCTGCTGCGGCATGTGGATACGCCGCTGGCGCTCGACGTGGGCTACGGGGCCTCGCATGCCACCACCGTGGAGTGGGCAGGGTGGCTGCGCCGGGCGAATCCGCAGGTCGACGTGCGCGGGTTGGAAATCCACCCGGACCGGGTGCTGCCGCCGCGCGATGGCGTGCGCTTCGAGCTGGGCGGTTTTGAGCTGGCCGGCTACCGGCCGCAGCTGGTGCGCGCGTTTAATGTGCTGCGCCAGTATGACGTGGACCAGGTGGAAGAGGCCTGGCAGACGGTGTGCTCCCGGCTCGCCCCGGGCGGCTTCTTTGTGGAGGGCACCTGCGATGAGCTCGGCCGGCGCGCGGCCTGGTTGCTGCTGGATGCCCATGGTCCGCGGACGCTCACCCTGGCGTGGGACCCGTTCGATGTGGCGCGCCCTTCCGATATTGCCGAGCGCCTGCCCAAAATCCTCATCCACCGCAATGTGCCCGGCGAGCCCATCCACGAGCTGCTTCAGGCCGCCGACGAGGCTTGGGACCGCGCTGCCGGCTGGGCGCCTTACGGTCCGCGCGTTCGCTGGCGTAGGGCACGCGCCATGCTTGCCGACGTCCCCTTTAACATCCACCCCGTCCGCCGGCGCCTGCGCGATAATGTACTGACCGTGGACTGGGAATCGGTGGCGCCGCAAGGTTAAAAATGTACTGCTAACTTCGCCGCAGACTTTGCCCCGCACCGTCTCATGCGCCACACTGGTACGCATGGCTTCGAAGAAATCGGCGGGTTCACTCGCCTGGAAAATCATCATTGGCATCCTCGTAGCACTCCTCGTGCTCATCTTGCTGGCCGAGTTTGGCCTGCGCTGGTTCATCGGCCACCAGATGACCTCGCAGTTCAACGAGGCCGCTGAGCAAGAGGGCATCCAGGTCAAAGAGGACCCCTCCGTCAGCTTCGGCGGCAGCCCGCTCTTGTTGGGGCTGTTTCAGGGTTCCATTTCCCAGATGGATATGACCACGCCGTCCACCCTGCAAATCGATGGCACCGAAATCAAGGGCCAGCCTGCCTCTGAGATCCACGTGGAAGACATGAGCACGGACCAGGACAACCCGGTGGCCGGCAAGCTGCGCGCTTCTACCACCGTGCCGGATGACTACCTGCTGGCGTCTTTCCAGAAGGGCATTTCCGAGCAGGCCGGCAGCGACAAGGTAGGCAATATGGTAGTCACGGAGATTACCGCCAATGAGCAGGACCATGTGCTGGACGTGAAATTCGCCGGCGGCCTGGCCAACCTGTCGCTGGAGCCCACCGCCCACGATGGAAAGCTCGACATCCGCGCCACCGAGGCCTCCATCTTCGGCCTTGAGCTGCCGGAGCAGGCTACCGAAGCCATCTCCTCCGCGCTGCAAAACGGCATGTCGGACCAGTTCGTGGG